>JBQCFB010000381.1:0-23145 GCA_051959715.1 Pseudolabrys sp. | reverse complement strand
GCTGCTGCGGATTGCCGACGCCCGACGACGAGAAGGACAGCTTGCCGGGATTGGCCCGCGCATAGGCGATCAGCTCCTTCGGATTGTGCACCGGTGTCTGCTCGGCGACGACGACGACACAGGGCACGATGCCGACGAGCGCGAAGGGCGTCAGATCCTTGTCGGGATCGTAGGTCATGGTCTTGAAGATGTGCTGGTTGATCGCGACCTCGCCGGAGGCGGCGGCAAGCAGCGTGTAGCCGTCCGGATCGGCCTTCGCGACCGTGTTCGACGCGATCATCGCGCTGGCGCCGGGGCGGTTCTCGACGATGATCGTCTGGTGCAGCGCCCGGCTCATCGGGTCGCCGAGCAGCCGCGCCACGATGTCGACGCCGCCGCCGGCCGCGTAGCCGACGAGAATGCGGATCGTGCGGCTCGGATAAGGCGTCTGCGCCGACGCGCCGGGGAGGGCGGCTCCGGCGGCGAGCGATGTCGCGCCTGCCAGAAACATCCGCTTGGTGAGCATGGTGCGTCTCTCCCCTGAAGTCTTTTGTTCTTGGATGGCGGATTGTCCCGTATAGGCCGGGGCACTTCAAGCCCGCGCCTGTCCGTGAGGTCCGGCGCCCGGATTCTCGCCGCATTGTTCGAGAAGGCTCCGCCTTGCGCCCGTGCTCCGGCACGTGCAGGAGAAGGGATGAGCACCTTGCAGGAAGGATTGGCGATGCGGTTCGCGACGATGCTTGTGGCGGTGACGTGCCTCGCCGGCTGCGCGCAATACGATGCTACGCGCGAGGCGAATCTTGCCGCGGCGGCGAAGGACAAGGTCGCATCCGACGACGCGAACTGCCGGTCGTCCGGCGCGCAGCCCGGCTCGCCGCAGTATGACGACTGCCGCAAGCACCTGGCCGACCAGCAGGCCAGGGACACGCGCGGCCACCAGAGAATGGTCGATCAGATGCTGAACGATACCAGCTCGATCCGGCCGATGGGGCAGTAACCGCTCCAATCCTGTGTGCGTGATCGCGCGCGCGGTGCCGACCGCCGTTGCGCGGGTTCGGCAGTCCATGGCAGCATGGCCTCTCCACGCGACTGAAGCGGCACCGCGCCTTGCGCAATCGCGCACGCGGCTGAACATTCCAAGCTGCTGGGGAATTGTATCATGCGAAAATCGTCACTGCGTGCGGCTGCGCTGGCCGCCTGCGCGATCGCGGCACACCTGACGTTCGCCTCGGCGTCCGCCGGCACACTGGAAGACGTGAAGGCGCGTGGCGTGCTGCGCTGCGGCGTCGCGCCGAACTCGCCGGGCTTCGCGGCCAAGGATGCGCAGGGCAATTATCGCGGCTTCGACGTCGACTTCTGCCATGCCATCGCGGCCGCGGTGCTGGGCGATGCCAAGAAGATCGAGCCCTTGCCGCTCGGCCTGCGTGACGGATTTGCGACCCTGGCCTCGGGCGGCGTCGACGTCCTGACACACCGCTTCACCTGGACCTTCAATCGCGACAACGGCACCGGCGTCCAGACCGTCATGATCGTGTTCTATGACGGGCAGGGCTTCATCGTGCGGAAGTCGGCGAATCTGAAGAGCGTGAAGGACCTCGCTGGCGCGACCATCTGCGTCGCGCAGGGCACGACCACCGAGCTCAACATCGCCGATTATTTCCGCTCGCGGAAAATCCCCTACAAGCTCGCGACCTTCGCGGACCTCGACGAGGCGCGCAACGCCTACGAGGCCGGCCGGTGCGATGCCTGGTCGAACGATCGCGGCAGCCTCGCGGCGCGCTCGCAGGGCTTCAAGAACCGCGCCGATCACATGATGCTGCCGGAGACGATCTCGAAGGAGCCGATCGGCCCGATGGTGCGCAACGGCGACGACGCCTGGTTCCATGTCGTGCGCTGGAGCGCGGCCGCCGTGATCGCCGCCGAGGAGCTCGGCGTGACCTCGGCGAATGTCGACCAGATGCGGCAGCCGACCAGCAGCCCGGAGATCAAACGCCTGCTCGGCGTCGGCGACGACCTCGGGCAGAAGCTCGGCCTGTCGCAGGACTGGGCCTATAACATCATCAAGCAGGTCGGTAATTACGGCGAGATCTTCGAGCGCAACGTCGGCGAGAAGACGCCGCTGCAATTGCCGCGCGGCCCGAACGCGCTGTGGACCGACGGCGGCCTCCTGCAGGCGCCGCCGTTCCGCTAGGGGCAGGGAAGGGCAAGCCGCTGTCCGGCCTCGCCTCCACCGCGCGTCCGCCGCCGCGGCCCGGCCGCTGGCGCCGGGCTCACGCGGCGCTCATGCGCGGCGGCAGCGCCGGGCTGATTATTCAGCTCGTCGTCCTTATTGCCGTCGTCCTCCTCGTCGCCGGCATCGCGCACAACGTCGCGACCAATCTGGCGCGTCTCGGCATCAAGACCGGCTTCTGGTTTCTGTCGCGGCCGGCTGGCTTCGACATCTCGCAGACGCTGATCCCGTACCACGACGATTCGACCTACTTCACCGTCTTCATCGTCGCGCTGCTCAACACGCTGCTGGTGAGCGCGCTCTCGGTCGTGCTGGGGACGCTGCTCGGCCTCGTCGTCGCGCTGGCGCGCAGCGCATCGAACGAACTGATCGCCGCGACCGGCGCGCTCTACGTCGAGACCTTCCGCAACATCCCGCTGCTGATCCAGCTCCTGTTCTGGTACTTCGCCGCCATGCAGGCGCTGCCGGCGCCGCGCGCAAGCTTCGCAGTCGGCGGCGTATTTTTCCTCAATGATCGCGGCCTGTTCATCCCGTGGCTTCAATTCGGCGATGCGCTCGGGCCGATGGCTGCCGCCATTGTCGCGGGCGTGGTCCTCACCGTCCTCATGCTGGTGAAGGCGCGGCGCATCCGCGTCGCGACCGGTGAGCCCGCGGCCTTCGCGCGGTGGGCGCCGGTGCCATGTATAGTTCTGCCGCTCCTCGTGTGGATCGCCTACCGCGCCGACATCGCCTGGAGCGTTCCGCAACTCCGGGGCTTCAATTTCAACGGCGGCATCGCGGTCCTGCCCGAATTGCTGGCGCTCACGGTCGGGCTGTCGATCTATTCGGGCGCCTTCATCGCCGAGATCATCCGCGGCGGCATCCAGGCCATTTCGCGCGGCCAGATCGACGCCGCGAAATCGCTCGGCCTGACCGGATGGCAGACGACGCGCCTGATCGTGCTGCCGCTCGCACTGCGCGTCATCGTGCCGCCGCTCGGCGCCTATTACGTCGTCGTCCTCAAGAACTCGTCGCTCGGCACCGCGATTGCCTATCCCGATCTCATCCTCGTCTTCGCCGGCACCGTCCTCAACCAGACGGCCCAGCCGATCGAGGTCATGACGGTCACGCTGCTGACCTATCTGGCGCTGGGCTACCTGATTTCGTTCGCCACCAGCCTCGTCAACCGGCAGGTGCGCGGATGAGCGGCGCCATCGGCAAGAAGGTTGTGCACTGGCGCGGCCGCATGCTCGGCTTCCTGCGCAGTTGCGTGTCGTCGCCTCTCAATGCGCTGCTGACTGCTGCGGTGGTTGCGCTTGCGCTCTGGGCCTTGCCGGGTCTGGTGCACTGGCTCCTGGTCGACGCGGTGTGGACGGGGACATCGGCGAAGGATTGCGTCGGCCATGACGGCGCCTGCTGGATCTTCCTGCGCGCGCACGGCGGACAACTGCTCTACGGCTCCTACCCGGAAGGCCAGCGCTGGCGTCTCGTGGTTGCGGCGTTCGTCGGCATTGCGGCGGCCGTCGCGGCCGGGTCGGGCACGCGCCGCCTCGGCGCCCTGTGGATCGGCGCAATTCTCATCGCCGGCTCGGTCGCGATCGGTGTGCTGATGACCGGCGGCATTCTGGGCCTGCCTTACGTGCCGACCAGCCAGTGGGGCGGCATCCTTTTGACCATCGTCATCGCGGCTTGGACGATCGTGACCGCGCTGCCGCTCGGCCTTCTGCTCGCGCTGGCGCGGCAATCCAAATTGCCGGTCATCTCCGCCATCGCCGGCGCTCTGATCGACACCGTGCGTGGCCTGCCGCTGGTCGGATTGCTCTTCCTGGTGATCGTGATGTTCCCGCTGTTCGTGCCGCGCGGCTTCGAGACGGACAAGCTGGTGCGGGCGCTGCTCGCCTTCACGATCTTCAACGCGGCAAACTCGGCCGAAGTGTTCCGCGGCGGGCTCCAGGCCATTCACCGCAGCCAGATCGAGGGCGGCTACAGCCTCGGCCTGCCGGGCTGGCGCGTCACCGCGCTGATCGTGGTGCCGCAGGTGATCTCGGTGTCGATCCCCGGCCTGATCAACATCTGCATTGCCATCGCGAAGGAGACGACCATCGTCCTCCTTCTCGGCCTGTTCGATTTCGTCGGGGTGCTCCAGGCCGGCATTGCCGACCCGGACTGGCTGATGTCGCAGAGCGTGCGGACGACGGCCTATGTCTTCGCGGCGCTCGTGTTCTGGCCGATCTGCTTTTCGCTGTCGCGCTTCGGGCGCGCCATCGAGCGCCGGCAGCCGATGGCGTCGGGTGCGAGCGGCGCGAGCCTCATCAACTGAGGCCCGCGCGTTTGCGTGATTTCGCTCAGAGGAAGCGTGTCGGCCACAGCAGCGTGCGCCACATATGCGCCGACGGGCTGTCGTCGAGGCCGAGGCCTTCCTTCGGCTGCCGGAAGTTGCGACCAATGATGTCGACGAAGTCGTCCAGATTGACCTTGGCGTTCGGGTCGAACGAATAGACGTCGTTCACGCAGATCAGTCGCGACGTCATGTACCACTTGTGCTGCCGCGCGCGCTTGTACTCCTCGACGATGTAGGGCTCCGGCTGGTAGTCCGGCCCGAACAGCTTCTTGTAGATGTCCGGATAGCCGTAGCCGACCGACTCGTCGGGGAAGAAGCGCAGCGCCTGGTGCGATTTGATCGCCCAGGACACTTCCTCGTCGACGTAAGGCGCGATCATCTGCGCGCCCCAATAGCCGTGGTCGCAGCGCAGGAAGCCGACGACGGCGATGTCGTGCAGCAGGCAGGCGAGGATGACCTTCTCCGGCTGGCCGCCCTTGAGCGCGTGCGTGGCGCTTTGCAGGAGGTGTGCGGTCGAAGCGAAGCGGTGGCGGAAATAGTCGACCAGAGTCGGCTTCTCCGGCATCTTCGGCAGGCGCGGATCCTCGCCCATCAGGAAATACTTGCCCGGATACCTGGCCAGGAAGTCCGGGCTCGTGTCCATGGTGACCTGCCCGTCCATGAGATGGGCGAGCGTCGACTTCGTGATGATGCGCTCCATCTCGTGCATCTTTTCTTCTTCGAGCTCGTCCGCGCGTTCGGACATGGACTGCGGAGCGTGATGTTCGTTCATGGACCACCTTGCAAAGTGTGCCGGGAAGCGCGGCGCCGCCGGGCCGGCGTCAAGACACGTGAATCTAGCAGGAATCGCCGTGGGACGCACGGGGGCGGTGTTCCCATCCGCACCGTCCGCCCCATCGAACACATCGTCGACATCGCATGTTGAATCGCGGACCCGCGTTCTATTGAATGCCCGCCGGGTATCATGGTGGAGGCTGCCTTGGAATTTCATCGTCGCGAATTTCTGCGGATCGGGGCGGGCGCGCTCGCCGGGTCGACGCTCGCCGGTTCCGCATGGGCGCAGGGCTATCCCGCGAACCCGGTGCGGCTCGTGGTCGGCTTCCCGGCCGGAAGCTCGGCCGATCTGGTCGCGCGGCTCATGGGACAGAGCCTGTCGGAACGGCTCGGACGCCCGTTCGTCATCGACAACAAGACCGGCCTCGCCGGCAACATCGCGACGGAATCCGTGGTCACGTCGAAGCCGGACGGATACACGCTGCTGTGGATCCTGTCCGCGAACGCGATCAGCACGTCCTTCTACAGCCACCTGCGCTTCAATTTCCTGAAGGACATCGAGCCGATCGCCGCCGTCATGAGCACGCCGCTGGTGATGACGGTGAAGCCGTCATTCCCGGCGAAGACGGTTCCCGAGTTCATCGCCTATGCCAAGGCCAATCCGGGCAAGATCAACATGGCGTCGGGCGGCATCGGCGGCACGTCCCATGTCACCGGCGAGCTGTTCAAGATGAAGACGGGCATCAACATGCTGCACGTCCCGTACCGCGGCGATGCGCCGGCGATGACCGACCTGATTGGCGGGCGCGTCGACGTGATCTTCGGCTACCTGCCGCTGACGATCGAGTACGTGAAGAGCGGCCAGGTGCGCGCGCTCGCCGTCACGACGGCAAAGCGCTCCGCAGAATTGCCGGATGTGCCGACCGTGGGCGAGTTCGTGCCGGGCTTCGAGGCGATGCTGTGGCACGGCGTGGGGGCGCCCAAGAACGTCCCGGCCGAGATCGCCGAGGTGCTGCACAAGAACGTCAACCTTGCGCTCGCCGATCCGGCGATGAAGAAGCGGCTTTCGGCGATCGGCTCCACGCCGATGCCGATGACCCGGGCCGAGTTCGCGAAGTTCGTCGCGCAGGATTCCGAGAAGTGGGGCGAGGTCGTGAAGTTTGCGGGCATCAAGGGCGACTGATCCGCTCAAGCCTGAACCGTTCCCCTCGACCGCAGCAGGACCTGCTTGATGCCGGACATGTTCGACGCCTGGACGCATATCTTTCCGAGCGCCTATTTCGCAAAGCTTCAGACCATCGGCTCCGCCACAGGTCCGCTGAAGCGCTGGATGAGCCTCAAATCGCTGTACGACCTCGATGTCCGCTTCGGCATCATGGACAGGTTCGAGGGCTACAGCCAGTTGCTGACGCCGTCGATGCCGCCGGTCGAGGAGCTCGGCGACGCGGCCGAAGCCGCCGATCTCGCCAGCCTGATGAATGACGGGCTGGCCGAGCTCGTCGGGCGCCATCCCGGCCGGTTTCCTGCCTTCGTCGGCGCGCTGTCGTTCCTCGACACCGATGCAGCGGTGCGCGAGGTCTCGCGCGCGGCGGCGCTCGGCGCGCGCGGCTTCCAGATATGCACGCATGTGCGCGGCAAGCCGCTCGACGAGCCGGCCTTCCTGCCGATCTTCGACGCCATAGCCGAGAAGGGCCTCGGCATCTGGCTGCACCCGGTGCGCGGGCCGGTGCCGGACTATCCGACGCGCGACAAGTCGCACTTCGAGATCTGGTGGTGCTTCGGCTGGCCTTACGAGTCGTCGGTGGCGATGTCGCATCTGGTGTTCAGCGGCCTGTTCGACCGCCATCCGCGCCTGCGCATCGTCACCCACCACATGGGCGCGATGATCCCCTTCTTCGCCGGCCGCATCGCGCAGGGCTGGGACCTCGAAATGGGCTCGCGCACGCCGCCGGCCGACGCCCGGCTCCTGCCGAAGCCGCTGAAGAAGCGGCCGTCCGAATACTTCAAGATGTTCTATGCCGACACTGCGCTGTCCGGCTCGGCCGGCGCGACGCGCTGCGGGCTCGATTATTTCGGCGACCGGCAGGTCGTGTTCGCCAGCGATTTTCCCTTCGACGCCGAGGGCGGCGCCTATCTCGTGCGCGAGACGGTGAAGGCCATCGACGCGCTGAACCTCGCGCCGGAGATAAGGGCCGCGATCGACCGGGGAAATCTGGAACGGCTATTGACGCCGGTTGTGTAGTGGGATCGCGGGCTCACACCGCCTTGGCCATCTCGCGCAGCTTGAATTTCTGGATCTTCCCCGTGCTCGTCTTCGGAATGTCGGCGAAGACGATCGTGCGCGGCACCTTGTAGCCGGCGAGGTGCTTCTTGCACCACTGCGTCAGTTCTTCCGGCGTCGCCTTTGCGCCGTCCTTGAGCTCGACGAAAGCGCAGGGCGTCTCGCCCCACTTGTCGTCCGGCTTGGCGACGACCGCCACCGCCATCACCGCCGGGTGCTTGTACAGCGCGTCCTCGACCTCGATCGACGAGATGTTCTCGCCGCCGGAGATGATGATGTCCTTGGAGCGGTCCTTGAGCTGGATGTAGCCGTCGGCATGCATCACGCCGATGTCGCCGGTGTGAAACCAGCCGCCGGCGAAGGCCGCGTCGGTCGATTTCGGGTTCTTCAGATAGCCCTTCATGACGACGTTGCCGCGCATCATGACCTCGCCGAGCGTTTCGCCGTCACGCGCGACGGGGACCATCGTCTCCGGATCGATGACGTCGAGCCCTTCGAGCGCGCCGTAGCGCACGCCCTGGCGCGCCTTCTTCACCGCCTGCTCGGCGGGGGCAAGCGCGTCCCATTCCTCGTGCCAGTCATTGACGACGGCAGGCCCGTAGCATTCGGTCAGGCCGTAGAGATGCGTGACGTTGAAGCCCGCCTGCTTCATCTCGGCGAGCACGGCCTCGGGCGGCGGCGCCGCGGCGGTGAAGAACTCGACCACGTGCGGCAGCGGCTTCTTCTCGGGCTCGGGCGCGTTGAGCAGCGTCGCCATCACGATCGGCGCGCCGCACAGATGCGTCACCTTGTGCGCGTGAATCGCGTCGTACATCGCCGCCGCGCGCACGTAGCGCAGGCAGACATGCGTGCCGGCGGCGACCGAGATCGACCACGGGAAGCACCAGCCGTTGCAGTGGAACATCGGCAACGTCCACAGGTACACCGGATGCTTGCGCATGGCGCAGGTCACGACATTGCCGACGGCGAGCAGATGCGCGCCGCGATGGTGATAGACGACGCCCTTCGGATCTCCGGTCGTGCCGGACGTGTAGTTGAGCGTGATCGCGTCCCACTCGTCGTCCGGCATATGCCAGGCGTAATCGGCGTCACCTTCGGCGACGAGCTGCTCGTATTCGAGCGTACCGAGCCGCTCGCCGGCGCCGGTGTATTCGGGATCGTCGTAGTCGACGATAAGCGGCTTCACCTTGGCGAGCGCAAGCGCCTGCTTCATCACCTTCGTATATTCGCGGTCGATGATGACGACCTTGGCTTCGGCGTGGTCGAGCGAGAAGGCGATGATGGCGGCGTCGAGCCGCGTGTTGAGCGTGTTGAGCACGGCCTTGCACATCGGCACGCCGTAATGGCACTCGAGCATGGCCGGCGTGTTGGCGAGCATCACCGCGACCGTGTCGCCGCGCCTGAGGCCGCGATTTTCGAGCGCCGAGGCGAGGCGGCGGGAGCGGGCGTAGAAGTCGGCATAATTACGCCGGAGCTTGCCGTGAATGATGGCGGTGTGCCGCGGGAACACGCTCGCCGCGCGCTCGAGGAAGCCGAGCGGCGTCAGCGGCTGGAAGTTCGCCGGGTTGCGGTCGAGATCGATGTCGTAGGGCGTTTTCGCCATCGGGTGGGTCCCCCCGGCGAAAAGTTAGCGGGCTATAGCGCCCCTGTCATCAACGCCAGAGCTGCAACACGCCTTCGCGCGTCAGCTCGATGGAGATGACAAGCATCAGGATCAGTGTCAGGCGATAGAACAGGTCCTGCGAGATGCGCCGCACCAGCCAGAAGCCGAGCTGGTTGGCGGCGAGCGCGAGCGGCATCAGCACGAGCGAGGTGCCGAGCCCCTTGGTCGAGAACGTGCCGAGCGCGAAGTAGGGCACCACCTTGAGCGCGTTCAGCGATCCGAAGAACACCGCCGTGGTGCCGACGAACAGCATCTTCGGCAATTTCTGCGACAGCACATACATCTGGTAGGGCGGGCCGCCCGCCTGGCAGATGGTCGAGGTGAAGCCTGACAGCGCCCCCCAGACGACGCCGGCCGGCACGCTGCCCGCCGAGGCCGGGCGCGGCACGCGCATCATCACCGTGAACGAGTAGATGACGAAGACGATGGTGGTGACGCCGATGAAGATGCGCACCGCGGCGTCGGAGATGTAGGCCGCGAGCACGCCGCCGGCGGCGATGCCGGCGATTGCGCCGGGGATCATGATGGCGAGGATGCGGCCGTCCCAGTCGCGCCGGTAGACCCAGACGGCGTTCATGTCCTGCAGGATCATGATCGGCAGGAAGATCGCGGCCGCCTCGAGCGGCGGCATGACCAGCGCCAGCATCGGCGTCGCCATCTGCCCGACGCCGGCGAAGCCGCCCTTGGACAGGCCGAGCGCGATCACGGACGGGATCGCCAGTGCGTAGAACAGCGGGTCGGTGATGATGGTCACGGGCTCTCTCTTTCCCTCTCCCCGTTCTTTACGGGGAGTGGGTGGCGAGGACCGGCAGGCCCGAGCCGGGTGAGGGGCTGTGCACGGCCCCTCACCCGGCCGCCTTCGTTGCACTCAGGCGGCCGACCTCTCCCCGCAATGCGGGGAGAGGTGAAGAGAAGATGCGGCGACGCCATGCCGAAAATTTGCGCCGGATCAAAGCCTAAGAGGTGCGGCCGCGCCAGCCTTGTTTGCGCATGCCGCCCGTTCCACTATTGCCCGGCCCGTCGTCCTGAGGCGCCCGGCGAAGCCGGGCCTCGAAGGGCCTCTGACTCACAGATCCTTCGAGGCTCGCTTCGCTCGCACCTCAGGATGACGGCGAGAGAAGGAAGACATCCATGGACGTCCGCGCCAGCCGCTACCACGATGTCTACGCCCACTGGCAGCGCACGCCCGAGGTGTTCTGGGCCGAGGCCGCCGCCGACCTGCACTGGTACGAGCAGCCGAAGAAGGTCTTCGACAAGGACGCCGGCCAGTACGGCCGCTGGTTCGAAGGCGGCGTCACCAACACCTGCTACAACTGCCTCGACCGCCAGGTCGCCAACGGCCGCAACGATCAGGTCGCGCTGATCTACGATTCGCCCGTCACCAAGACGGTGCAGACCTTCACCTATGGCCGCATGCTGTCCGAGGTCCAGCTCCTCGGCGCCATCCTGCGCGACTTCGGCGTGACGAAGGGCGACCGCGTCATCATCTACATGCCGATGGTGCCCGAAGCCGTGTTCGCCATGCTCGCCTGTGCGCGCATCGGCGCCATCCATTCGGTCGTGTTCGGCGGCTTCGCACCGAAGGAGCTCGCCACCCGCATCGACGACGCGCAGCCCAAGGTGATCCTGTCGGCGAGTTGCGGCATCGAGGGCGCGCGCATTGTCGCGTACAAGCCGCTGCTCGACGAGGCGATCAATCTCGCCAAGCACAAGCCGTCCGCCTGCATGATCCTGCAGCGGTCGCAGTGCGAGGCCTCGATGGTCGCCGGCCGCGACCACGATTGGCGCAAGACCTGGGAGCACGCAGTCGAATACGCCAAGACGTCGGAGTGCGTGCCCGTCGCCGCCACCGATCCGCTCTACATCCTCTACACGTCCGGCACGACCGGCATCCCGAAGGGCGTCGTCCGCGACAATGGCGGCCACATGGTCGCGCTCAAATGGTCGATGCAGAATCTCTACGGCATCGATCCCGGCGAAGTGTGGTGGTGCGCCTCCGACATCGGCTGGGTGGTCGGGCATTCCTACATCGTCTATGCGCCGCTGCTGCACGGCTGCACCTCGATCCTCTACGAGGGCAAGCCGGTCGGCACGCCAGACGCCGGTGCGTTCTGGCGCGTCGTCTCGCAGCACAAGGCCGTCGCGCTGTTCACCGCGCCGACCGCCTTCCGCGCGATCCGCAAGGAAGACCCGGAGGGCAAGCAGCTCTCGCATTACGACCTGTCGCGCTTCCGCACGCTGTTCCTCGCCGGCGAGCGCGCCGACCCGCCGACCATCCAGTGGGCCGAGGACATGCTGCACGTGCCGGTGATCGATCACTGGTGGCAGACGGAGACCGGCTGGTGCATCGCCGGCAATCCGGTGGGGCTCGGCCAGTTGCCGGTGCGCTACGGCTCGGCGACCGTGCCGATGCCGGGCTACGCCATCGACATCGTCGACGAGGCCTGCCACGTGCTGCCGGCCGACAAGATCGGCTCGATCGTCGTCAAGCTGCCGCTGCCGCCGGGCTGCTTCCCGACGCTCTGGCATCAGGACAAGCGCTTCCGCGAAGCCTATCTCGACGAATTCCCCGGCTACTACAAGACGGCCGACGCCGGGTTCAAGGATGCCGACGGCTACGTCTACGTGATGAGCCGCACCGACGACATCATCAACGTCGCCGGTCATCGCCTCTCGACCGGCGGCATGGAGGAGGTGCTGGCCGCGCATCCCGACGTTGCGGAATGCGCCGTGCTCGGCATCAAGGACGAGCTCAAGGGCGAGGTTCCTTGCGGCTTCATCGTGCTCAAGGCCGGCGTCTCGCGCGCGCCCGACGTGATCGAGAAGGAGATCGTCGCGCTGGTGCGCGAGAAGATCGGTCCGGTGGCGGCGTTCAAGTTGGCGATCACGGTGCAGCGCCTGCCGAAGACCCGCTCCGGCAAGATCCTGCGCGGCACGATCAAGAAGATCGCCGACGGCGATCCCTGGACCATGCCGGCGACCATCGACGATCCGGTGGTGCTGGAGGAGATCGGCGTGGCGTTGAAGGGACACGGGGTAGGGAAGGCGTAAGCGCTGCAGCGTGCCCGCTTTCCTCTCCCCGCTTTCGCGGGGCGAGGGAAGATCGCAGCTTCTTGACCCCTATTTCCCCTCAACCACCCTCATATCCCTCTCTACATTCCCCTTACCCAGCAGCCTGAGCGCTTCCTTGTACTCGGGTGTGTCGTGGCATTTGATCGCGGCGTCGAGACTTTCGAACTCCACCAGCACGACGCGCTGCTCCATGCCGGCCTCCCAGATTTTCTTCGGCATGCCGAGCGCGAGGAAGCGACCGCCGGCGCCTTCGATCGCCGGCACGGCGACCTTGGCGTAGGCCGTCCACGCGTCGGGGTTCTTGATCCAGCGATAGGTGACGACCCAATAGGCTTTCGGCATGCGATGACTCCCGGCAGTGCTTGCCCGGCAAGTCTATAGGATTTGTTCGCAGCGCAAACTGTACGTTCGGCGCGGATCGTAATGCCCGCTCCCACAGAAGGGAGAGGGCACGAGTGCGGACGCCTTCTCCGCGGACCGCAGATCAAAAGCCCGTTGACAGGCATTTCAGCCTATGCCTATAGTCCTTCCGCCTGCTCATGAGGGGCGCTTCTAGAGGCGATCCTGAGGTGGAGCAGCTCGGTCGGGGAGGCGCTGGAGATGCGGCGCCATGAAATCCGATCGGGGCCGGCGCGGGGCGACCCGTTCCGGTGAGCGCGGTGTCCGCGGGCGTGCCTCGCACGCATGCCTCCGGGAGGCCCCGCACAGCCGCCCGCCGGTACAACGACCGGCTGCCCCATGTCAGGGGCTGCACGCGGCGGAGACGAAGGAGCGGCGGGAGCCGCGCCGGATCGGGGGCCCGCGCATGGGCTCCGTCTCCGTCCGGAAGCGCGGCCGAGGGAGCCAAAAACCGCCGCACGTGGAGCGCCGGGTGGCGAGCGCGCCGATCGCAAGGCGCGCCGCCGCTCACAAGGCGGCAAACTCTGGTGCGCCACTCGGCGCTCCACCCCCTCACTGTTTTTCTTGAGGGGAAAGGACGACGGCGTACCCGGCGCCGCAAAGAATACGGGCGATGTTGCGCGCCTGCTCCATACTCGGCGTCATGCCCGGCCTTGTGCCGGGCATCCACGCCTTGCTAGCCGTTGAACAAAGACGTGGATGGCCGGGACAAGCCCGGCCATGACGGGATGAACGGAAACACTCATGCCCCTGTACATCTGCACCGCCTGCGGCACGCAATATCCCGAGAGCGCGCAAGCGCCGGCGCAATGCCCGGTCTGCGAGGAGGAGCGGCAATACGTGCCGCCGCGCGGCCAGACATGGACGACGCTCGCCGCGCTCAAGGCGAGCCACATGAACGCCTTCCATCAGCACGAGCCGGGCGTCACCGGCATCGGCGCGACGCCGAACTTCGCCATCGGCCAGCGCGCGATCCTGGTGCAGACGCCGGGCGGCAACATTCTGTGGGACTGCATCGCGCCGCTCGACGACGCGACCATCGCGCTGATCAAGGGCCTCGGCGGCCTCAAGGCAATCGCGATCTCGCATCCGCATTTCTACACGACGATGATCGAGTGGGCGGCGGCCTTCGATTGTCCGATCCATCTGCACGCCGCCGACCGCGACTGGGTCATGCGCAAGGGCGACGCGGTCAGGCACTGGGACGGCGAGACCCATCGCCTGTGGGACGGCGTCACGCTGATCCGCTGCGGCGGTCATTTCCCCGGCGGCACGGTGCTGCACTGGGCCGGCGGCGCGGAGGGCAGGGGCATCGTCTGCTCCGGCGACATCCTCACCATCGCGACCGACCGCAAATGGCTCACCTTCATGCGCAGCTATCCGAACATGATCCCGCTGTCGCGCCGCGAGGTCGAAGGCATTGGCAAGGCGATGGCGCCGTTCGCCTTCGCGCGCCTCTACGGCCATTACTTCGACCGCGTGATTTCGGCCGATGCGAAATCGGTGTTCGAGAAATCCGTCGCGCGTTACATCGCGGCGATCGAGGGGACAAGGGGGTATTAGCGGGCGATATGCCGTCGTCCTGAGGTGCCCGCGCGCAAGCGCGGGCCTCGAAGGACCTCTGCTCACAGACCCTTCGAGGGCCGCTGCGCGGCCTCCTCAGGGTGACGGCGAGGCGCTCGCACGACAAAAACTAAAACGGCCGGGACATTGCCCGGCCGTTTCAAATTTCAAATCCGAAAATGGAAGAGGGCGCTTACTCCTCGTCCTCGTTCTTCTTGCCGCCGCCGAGCTGCTTGAGCTTGGCGAACACGGCCGAGACGTCGAGATCGCCGCCGGGCTTGTTCTCGGCTTCGGCGGCCGCGGCGGCCTCTTCGGCTTCCTTGCGCGCGGTGGTCTCGGATGCCGGCAGCAGCGTTGCACCGGTTTCGACCGGCACCGGCTTCTCCTTGTTGGCGCGCTGCACCTCGAGGTCGAGGTCGATCTGCGAGCACAGGCCGAGCGTGACCGGATCCATCGGCGTCAGCGCCGCCGAATTCCAGTGCGTGCGGTCGCGGATCGAGGCGATGGTCGACTTGGTCGTGCCGACGAGGCGCATGATCGCCGCGTCCTTGAGTTCGGGGTGATTGCGCACCAGCCACAGGATCGCGTTCGGGCGGTCCTGGCGGCGCGACACCGGCGTATAGCGCGGGCCCTTCTTGGTCCGGTCGTGGCCGGCGAGCGGCACCTTGGGCGAGCTCAGCGACAGGCGGACGTCCGGATTGGCTTCGGCGTTCTCGATCTGCTCGCGGGAAAGCTGGCCGGTCAGGATCGGGTCGAGGCCCTTGATGCCCTGCGCGGCGTCGCCGTCGGCGATGGCCTTCACTTCGAGCGGGTGCAGCTTGCAGAAGTCGGCAATCTGGTCGAACGACAGCGCCGTATTGTCCAACAGCCAGACGGCCGTCGCTTTCGGCATAAGGGGGGCTGCGGTCGCCATAAATAAATCTCCTCTGCGCTTCGCCCGCCCGGCGGGCGAAGCAGGTGGATCATCAGTGATGATCTGGAATGCCCGGAATATAGGCCGCGCGGCCAAGCCACGCAACCTCCAGACCTTGACAGAAGCGGGCGGCGCGCCCCATGTCGGGGCTTGGACAAGGCGCGTCGCTTATCCGCGCATTCGAGGACGCCGGACGTGGCCGACAGCTCGGAAAAACCCCTTCTTCAGGTGCTTCTCTGCTCGCCGCGCGGCTTTTGCGCCGGCGTGGTGCGGGCGATCGAGAGCGTCGAGCGGGCCCTCGAAATCCATGGCGCCCCCGTGTATGTCCGCCACGAAATTGTCCATAACCGCTATGTGGTCGACGGCCTCCGCAAGAAGGGCGCCATTTTCGTCGAGGAACTGGACGAGGTTCCGGACGACGGCCAGCCGGTCATCTTCTCGGCGCATGGCGTGCCGCGCACGGTTCCGGCCGAGGCCGGCCGGCGCAACCTGTTCGCACTCGACGCGACCTGCCCGCTGGTCACCAAGGTGCACCGCGAGGCCGAGATCCACCACCGCAAGGGCCGCGAGATCGTCCTGATCGGCCATGCCGGGCACCCGGAAGTGGTCGGCACGATGGGGCAGTTGCCTCCGGGCTCGATCACCCTGGTCGAGACTCCCGAGGACGTCGACAAGTTCGTGCCCCGCAACGCGCAGAACCTCGCCTACGTGACGCAGACGACGCTGTCGGTGCAGGACACGCTCGGCATGGTCGAGCGTCTCAAGGGCCGCTTCCCGGACATCGTCGGTCCGCACAAGGAAGACATCTGCTACGCCACCACCAACCGGCAGGAAGCGGTGCGGCGCGTCGCGCCGATCGTCGACGCCATGGTCGTGGTCGGCGCGCCGAACTCGTCCAATTCGCAGCGCCTGAAGGAAGTGGCGGAGAAGTCCGGCTGCCCCTTCGCCGTGCTGGTGCAGCGCGCCGCCGACATCGACTGGGCGCGCTTCGAGAACGTCACGCGGCTCGGCGTCACGGCCGGCGCTTCGGCGCCCGAGGTGCTGGTCGAGGAGGTGCTCGACGCCTTCGCCAAGCGCTACGCGCTCAGCGTGGAGACCGTCTCCGCGGCGACGGAGGACATGTTCTTCCCGCTCCCCCGCCCCCTCCGGGAGCAGGCGGCCGAATGAGCCGTTAGATGGCCGTCTACACCGACGTCACCACCGATGACCTCACCCGTTTCCTGTCGAGCTACGAGATCGGCGAATTGCTCTCCTACAAGGGCATCGCCGAGGGCGTCGAGAATTCCAATTTCCTGGTCCACACCTCGACCGGGAACTACATCCTCACGCTCTACGAGAAGCGTGTCGCCGAGGCTGACCTGCCGTTCTTCATCGCGCTGATGGGGCATCTCGCCGCGCGCGGCATCGTGTGCCCGCAGCCGGTGACGAACAAGCAGGGCGGCGCGCTCGGCCGCGTCGCCGGGCGGCCGGCGGCGATCGTCACTTTCCTCGACGGCCTCTGGGTGCGCCGGCCGAACGCCGGCCATTGTGCTTCGCTCGGCGAGGCGCTGGCGAAGCTGCATCTCGCCGGCGGCGATTTCGCCATGACGCGCAAGAACGCGCTGTCGGTCGACAGCTGGCGCGTCTTGTTCGAGCACGCCGGCCCGCGCGGCGACAGCGTGCGGCCGGGCCTGTGCAACGAGATCACCGCCGAGCTCGCCATGCTCGAGCGGTCGTGGCCGCGCGGCCTGCCTTCCGGCGTCATCCACGCCGACCTGTTCCCGGACAACGTCTTCTTCCTGCACGACACGCTGTCGGGGCTGATCGATTTCTATTTCGCCTGCACCGACATGCTCGCCTACGACGTCGCTGTGTGCCTCAACGCCTGGTGCTTCGAGCCGGATCATTCCTACAACGTCACCAAGGGCCGCGCGCTCTTGAAGGCGTACGAGGCGGTGCGGCCGCTGTCGGCGCCCGAGCGCGACGCGCTGCCGATGCTCGCGCGCGGTGCGGCCATGCGCTTCCTGCTGACGCGGCTGGTCGACTGGCTGGCCGTGCCGGAAGGCGCGCTGGTGAAGCCGAAGGACCCGCTCGAATAGTACCGCAAGCTGCGCTTCCACCAGTCCGTGTCGCGCGCGGCCGATTATGGTTGCGACACATGAGCGAGCAGAAGGTCACCGTCCACACCGACGGCGCATGCTCGGGCAATCCCGGTCCCGGCGGCTGGGGCGCGATCCTGTCCTTCGGCGAGCATCATAAGGAATTGATGGGCGGCGAAGCGCACACCACCAACAATCGCATGGAACTGATGGCGGCGATCTCGGCGCTCGAGGCGCTCAAGCGCCCCTGCGTCGTCGACATCCACACCGACAGCCAGTACCTGCGCAACGGCATCATGACCTGGATTCACGGCTGGAAGCGCAATGGCTGGCGCACCGCCGACAAGAGCCCGGTCAAGAACGTCGATCTGTGGAAGCGCATCGACGAGGCGTTGAAGCAGCACACCGTGCACTGGCACTGGGTGAAGGGTCACGCCGGCCACGCCATGAACGAGCGCGCCGATCAATTGGCCCGCGACGGCCTCGTTGCCGCGCGCGCCGGCGCAAAGGGCGCGATGTCGAGCTGAAACGCAAATGGCCGGGCAAGGCCCGGCCACCGCGCGTGCAGCGAAAAAGGATCAGCTCAGATCTGACCGAGCAGCGCCTGGCCGCCGGAGACTTCGCACTTGCCCGGCGCTTCCTCGATGTTGAGCTTCTTGACGACACCGTCCTCGACCAGCATCGAGTAGCGCTTGGAGCGCAGGCCGAGCCCGTTCGCCGAGGCGTCGAGCACCATGTCCACGCCCTTGGCGAAGTCGGCGCTGCCGTCGGCGAGGAAGTCGATCTTGCCGTCGCCGCCGCTCGCTTCCGCCCACTTCTTCATGACGAAGGCGTCGTTGACCGAGACGACCGCGACCGTGTCGACGCCCTTCTTCTTGAAGCCGTCGAGATTGTTGAGGAAGCTCGGCATGTGCAGGTTCGAGCAGGTCGGCGTGAAGGCGCCGGGCACTGCGAACAGCGCGACCTTCTTGCCCTTGAACACCTCGTCGGTGGTCCGCGGCTTCGGGCCTTCCGAGGTCATGACGCGGAAGGTGACGTTGGGCAATTTGTCGCCGACTTTGATGGGCATGGGGGCTCCCGTTTGATGACGTTTCGTTTCTCCGGAGCGGGTACTTACGCCTCCGGCCGGTTTTAGTCGAGGCGGGTCGTGACCTCGTAGGCGCGCTGCCCTTCGACCACCGTGAAGGTGAGGTCGAACGGGCCTTTGTTCGGATCGACACCGCCCGGCAGGCCGTCGAGTTCGAACGAGAAATGCCGGCGGCCGGCGGGCGCGCCCTGCGCCGCCTTCGGGATGGGCAGGGCCCATTCCGCCGTCGGCCCCTCGACGAAGATCGAGACCGGGACATTGGCGGGCGCCGGCAAGTCGATCATGACGAGCGGCTTGGCGCCGCCGCCGACGCGCTTGGCGGTCAGGCCCGATGCCGCCGCATCGACGCGCTGCGGCACGTGCGCGAAGGCGGCCTTCACCGCCGCATCCTGCGTGCTCGCGCCGGCAGACAGCGTGAGCGCTGCGCTGCCTTCGGCCGGCACGCAAAGCTTCTCGCACACCGCGTAGTCGATCTTGAGCTTGAGATCGATCGGCTTTCCCGGCTCCTTCGGCGTCACCTCGACGGGGAAGACGACGCTGGCGTCGTAGCCGATGGTCTGGCCAGCCTCGTCGCTGTGCAACTGCGGCGCCGGATAGAGCACCTTCGCGCTCTTGAGATTGCCGGAGCCCGAGAAGTCGAAGCGCGGCGGCACGCCGGAGTCGCCCGGATAGCGCCAGTAGGTGTGCCAGCCGGAGAGAAGCTTCATCTCGATGCCGGCGTGCAGCGGCGACTGGCCGCTTGCGTTCGCGCCGGCGAGCAGACGCACGGACGAGCGGCTGTCATTGCTCCAGGGCGACGCGTCGTCGGCATGCGCCAGTCCTGCGGCCGCGAATGTGACGGCGGCGGCGAGGGTGACGCGGGCGGCGTGTGAACGAATGGTCATCATGGCTCGCTGGTAGCGATTAACGTGCTGCACTGCCATTGAAATCATCGTGAGCACCGCGGCGGGCAGGCCGATTTCGCCGCAATTATGACGTTTGACGTTCGTCATTCGTGCGAAGTGTGGCGGCTGCATTGAACTTTTGCGCGCAAGCGTCGTTTGCAAGAACAGGCCGATCGGATAACCTTTCACCCATGAAAACACCGCGCAAATCCGGCAAGAAGCAGCCTGCCCGCAGCTTTCTGGACGGGCAGATGCTGATCGCCATGCCGGCAATGTCGGACGAGCGTTTCGCCCGCACGCTCATCTACGTCTGCGCGCATTCGTCGGAAGGGGCCATGGGCATCGTCGTCAACCAGGCGGCGCAGAATATCAAATTCCCAGACCTGCTCGTACAGCTCGAGGTCATTCCGGCGGTCGAGCGCATCCAGCTTCCCGTCGCGGCGGAGGCGATCAAGGTTCTCAAGGGCGGGCCGGTCGAGACCGGGCGCGGCTTCGTGCTGCACTCGGCGGATTTCTTCATCGAGAACTCGACGCTGCCGATCGACGAGGGCATCTGCCTCACGGCGACGCTCGATATCCTCAAGGCGATCGCGCGCGGCACCGGCCCGCACGACGCGGTGCTCGCGCTCGGCTATGCCGGATGGGCGCCCGGCCAGCTCGAGCAGGAGATCCAGCAGAACGGCTGGCTGCACTGCGCCGCCGATCAGGAACTGATCTTCGGCAAGGACATCGAGCACAAATACGAACGCGCGCTGCGCAAGCTCGGCATCGACCTCGCCATGCTGTCGAACGAGGCCGGCCACGCCTGACGCGCCGACCGCGCGAGACGCGCGCGGTCCGGAAAAGTCACGACCGCTTCAGATCGCCCCGCAGACCTTCGCCGGCGGATTTGTCGGATAGCCGTGGTCGGTCATCCATTTCCAGTAGTGGTTGTTGGCGAAGGCGTTCTCGGCCGGCCTGGCCGCCGACCACATCTTGCTGCAATTGTTCTTGTTGCAGTCGCCGCCGAGCGTGACCATGTCGCCGTGCCGCACCGGACAGGTGCAGCGCGCGCGGTTCGGATCGAGAGGATCGACTGTGCAGGTCGCGCCGTAGCAGTTCGCCCAGGCCTGCTTCTGGCCGCCCTTACAGGTCATGTTCTGGTTTTCGAGGGAATTGAAGGCGTTCGAATAGGTCGACATGATCTGCATCTGGCCGTTCTGCACCACCGGCATGCGGTCGGTGCACTGGGCCGGACCCATCGACCAGCCGTGCTGGACTTCGCAGGAGCAGACGACGGTCTCCGCGCGGCCTTTGCCCTTGGTGGTCGGCTCGCACGCCGCCTTGATGCAGAGGGCGTAGGGCCCGGGACAGAAGACGGCGAACTTGCTTGGGTCGGGGCTGCTCTTCTTGGTGGCGGCCTGCGCGGCAAGCGGCGAAAGCGCGGCAATGGCTGCAATCAGCAGGAATCTCAGCGCGGTCATGAGCCCCCTCCATCGGTAAGGGGGTCAGGATGCGTCAAAGATTGATGCAACGCAAGGTTGTTATTCTATTCCGACGCAATCTTTAGCGCGGCGCGCGGGCGGGCCGCGGGGCGCCCGGCGAGCAGGTCGTGAGCCGCCTCGGCCGTCATGGGCTCGCCGAAGGCGTAGCCCTGCGCGTATTCGCAGCCGAGGTGATAGAGCTCGACCGCATCGGAATCCGTCTCCGCGCCCTCGGCGACGACGTCCATGCCGAGATCGTGCGCCAGCGCGATGATCGAGCGCAGGATGACCGGCCGGGTGCCGCGCGCCGTCGTGCGCACGAAGGACTGGTCGATCTTGATCGTGTCGAAGGGGAAGCGCTGGAGGTAGGCGAGCGAGGAGTGGCCGGTGCCGAAGTCGTCGAGCGACAGGCCGGCGCCGAGCTCCTTGATGCGGCTCAGCATCTGGGCTGCGTGCTCCGGATTGTCCATCACCAGCGACTCGGTGATCTCGAGTTTGAGCGACCCGCGGGCGAGCGGCGTGCGGCCGAGAACGCCGCGCAGGTCCTGGATCAGGTCGTGACGCAGGAGTTGGCGCGATGAGACGTTGACGCTGGCGAACAGCGGCTCCTGCGTGCGGCTCGCCTCCGCCTGCCAGGTTGCGAGCTGGCGCGCCGTGCGGTCGAGTACGAACAGGCCGAGGTCGACGATGAGGCCGATCTCCTCGGCGATGGAGATGAACTCGACCGGCGACAGCCGTCCGAGCTTGGGATGCTCCCAGCGCGCGAGCGCCTCGAAGCCGGCAATGGCGCGATCTTCCAGCCGCACGATCGGCTGGTACATGACCTTGATCTCTTCGCGCTCGATGGCGCGGCGCAATTCTGATTCGATCGTCAGGCGGTCGGTCTTGCGCGAGCGCATGGCCGGCTTGAAGATCTCGATGCGGTCGCCGCCGATGCGCTTGGCGTGATACATGGCGAGCTCGGCGTCCTTGAGCACTTCCTCCGGACGCATCGACTCGTGATCTGGCAGCGCCAGGCCGATCGAGGCGGTGAGGAAGATCTCGCGGTCGTTGAACGCGATCGGCGCGCGCAGCGCACGGCGCATGGTCTCGGCGAAGCCGACGACGCGGGTCGATTCCCGCTCCGACATCAGGATCAGCGCGAACTGGTCGCCCGACAGCCGCGCCATCGTGTCCTGCGGCTTTAAAAGCCGCGACAGCCGCCGCGCAATGGTCAGCAGGATCGAGTCGCCCACCGCCATGCCGACGGAGTCGTTGACCTGCTTGAACCGGTCGATGTCGATGACGACCACCGAGGGTTTCAGGTTGGGGTCGGTCTTGGCGAAGGCGAAGGTCGACTCCATGCGGTCGATGAACAGTTCGCGGTTCGGCAGGCCGGTGAGATTGTCGTGCACGGCGTCGAACAGCAGCCGCTCTTCCGAATTCTTGAAGTCGGTGACGTCGGTCAGCGTGCCGACCAGACGCACGACTTCGCCGTCGGAGCCGACCACCGGCCGCGCCTTCAGCGACAGCCACACATAATGGCCGTCTGACGCGCGCAGGCGGAAATCCTGGTGCAGGCGGCCGCGCCGCTGCTCAACCGCGTTGTCGAGCGCGGCGCGGAAGCGGTCGCGGTCGAGCGGATGCAGGACGTCGAGCCAGGCGGCGGCGGCGCCCTCGAGCGCGCCGCGCTTGAGGCCGAGCAGGTGCTCGGTCTCGGGGCTGGTGTAGACCTTGTCGGCGGAGACGTCCCAGTCCCAGATCAGGTCGCCGGCGCCGGTCAGCGCCAGCGCGCGGCGCTCGACGTCCGAGACGATGCCGTGGGTGATGCCGCCGGCGAAGGCGTGCTGCATCACCGTGAAGCCGATCAGCATCACGATCAGGACGAGGCCGCCGAGCAGCGCTGGGCCGATGATGTCGTTGGTGACGATGCCGGTGACGCAGAGCCCCGCTGCGAAGGTCCAGACGACGAGCAGGAGCCAGGTCGGGATCAGCAGCACCGCGCGGTCGAAGCCGTGGGTGGAGAGATAGACGACGAGCGCGAGGCCGGCGACCGCGATCAGCGCCAGTGACAGCCGCGCAATGCCGGAGGCAATGGCCGGATCGAACACCGCCACTGCGATCAGCGCGCCGAGTGCGGCAAGCCAGGCAATGGTGATGTGCGCATAGCGGACGTGCCAGCGCGACAGATTGAGATAGGCGAACAGGAAGACGAGCAGTGTCGCCGACAGGATCGCCTCGCCGCAGGCGCGCCATATGCGCTCGGCGCCGGCGGTCATGTCGAACACCTTGCTCCAGAAACCGAAGTCGATGCCGATATAGATCAGCACCGCCCAGCCGAGCGCGGCGGCGGCAGGAAACATCATCGAGCCCTTCACCACGAACAGGATGGTGAGGAAGAGCGCGAGCAGGCCGGCAATGCCGATGACGATGCCGTAGTAGAGCGTGAAGGAGTTGACC
>JBQCFB010000380.1:0-7348 GCA_051959715.1 Pseudolabrys sp. | reverse complement strand
ATGGCCGAACAGTGCGCCGAGTGCGCCCCCCATCATGAGGAGCGGCGCGAGCACGCCGCCGGACGTGCCGGAGCCGAGCGCGACCGACCAGATGACCGATTTCACAACCATCAGCCGCAGAATTGCCGCCAGCGTCATGTGGCCGGTGAGGAGCGCGGCGATGTTGTCGTAGCCGACGCCGAGCGCGTGCGGTTCGATCACGCCGCCGACGCCGATGACGACGCCGCCGATGGCCGGCCACCACATCCAGTGAATCGGCAGGTGCTGGAAGGCGTCCTCGCAGGCATAGACCATCTGGGTCAGCAGGCCGGATCCGAGCCCAGCCACGATGCCCAAGACCGCTGCGAGGATCAGCCCGAGCGGCGCCATGGCGGCGCTTTCGGGCATCGGGAACAGCACGCCGCCGCCGAGCAAGTATGGGCGCAGCGCCGCGGCGACGATCGAGGCGATGGCGACCGGGACGAAGCTGCGGGGCTTCCATTCGAACAGCAGGAGCTCGACGGCGAGCAGGATTGCCGCCACCGGTGTGCCGAATGTGGCGCTCATGCCGGCGGCCGCACCTGCGACCAGAAGCGTCTTGCGTTCGGCATTCGACAGATGAAACAACTGGGCGAACAGCGAGCCGAAGGCGCCGCCGGTCATGATGATCGGGCCCTCGGCGCCGAACGGACCGCCCGTGCCGATGGAAATGGCGGAGGACAAGGGCTTCAGGAGCGCGACCCGCGGCTGGATCCGGCTGCGGCCGATCAGGATCGCCTCCATGGCCTCGGGAATGCCGTGACCGCGAATCTTCTCCGAGCCGAACCGGGCCATCAGGCCGATGATCAGGCAGCCCACGACCGGGATCGCGACCGTCCACCAGGCGAGCGCGTGCTCGGGCGGCGAGGCCGCCGCCGCGCTGAATCGGCCGTAATAGGCGATATTCGTCGCCAGCGAGATCAGGTGATACAGCGCCCAGGCAGCGGCGGCGCCGGCGCAGCCGACGACGGCGGCCATGGCCATGAGCAGGAAAAGCCGCCGGTCCGTGCTGAAGTCCCTGAGGCGGTCTTCGACCGAACGCTGCGCGCTCTCGGCGGGGCGGACCTTGGAAATCGTCGCACGATCGGGCGAAGGGTCGCTCGGCATAGAGGGGGTACCTTTGAGAGAATCTGACGCCGGAATCCCGGCCCGCGGGGTATATATCGCACTGCGATATATTTCAAAGTGCCGGCCGTGCATAGCTGTTCCCGGGGGATTCTCATGAGCGCCACCCGACCCCGGCCCCTGACCGACGCCGATTACGAGCGGCTGGCCGAGTTCCGCTACCTGTTGCGGCACTTCATGATTTTCAGCGAGGACGCCGCCGAGCAGACGGGGCTCACGGCGCAGCAGCATCAGGCGCTATTGGCGATCAAGGGCTTCGGCCGGGATCGGCCGATGACGGTCGGCGACGTCGCCGAAAGGCTCGGAATTCGGCACCACAGCGCGGTCGGGCTCATCGACCGGCTCCTGTCGAAGTCCCTGGTGAAGCGGCGGACGGGCACGGATGACCGGCGAAAGGTCCTGCTGACGCTGACCCCGAAAGCCGTGGCGCTGCTCGCCCGGCTGTCGACGGCGCACCGGGACGAACTCAAGCGCCTGGCGCCGCTGCTGCAGACGCTGCTCAAGCACTTCAAGCCGTGAGGAGCGCCCCCTCACCCACGAGAGCCTGCGAGCAGGTGAGAGCCTAGATCGTCACCTGCGTGCCGACCTCGACGACGCGGCCGGTCGGAATCTGGAAATAGCTCGTGGCGTCATTGGCCGAGCGCGTCAGCACGATGAACAGTCGGTCCTGCCAGCGCGGCATACCGGACTTCGCCGCCGGCTTGAGCGAGCGCCGCGACAGGAAGAACGACGTCGACATGATGTCGAACTGCCAGCCGAGCTTGCGGGCTATGGCAAGCGCCTTCGGCACGTTCGGCGTTTCCATGAAGCCGAAGCGCAGCACGACGCGCGAGAACGTCTCGCCGACCGGCTCGATGCGGACGCGCTCGGAGGAATCGATCGTCGGCGTATCGGCGGACTCGATGGTCAGGATGACGTTCTTCTCGTGCAGCACCTTGTAGTGCTTGAGGCTGTGCAGCAGCGCCGTCGGCGCGAACTCCGGATCGCTGGTGAGAAACACCGCGGTGCCGGGCACGACGTGCGGCATCTTTCTCTCGAGGCTGGACACGAGACTCTTGAGGGGGATTTCCTGCTTGCGCGTCTTCTGAACCAGGAGGCGTGAACCGCGCCGCCACGTATACATCACCACCATGACCAGCGCGCCGAGCACCAGCGGGATCCAGCCGCCCTCGATCACCTTCAGCAGGTTGGCGGACAGGAACGTCAGGTCGACGAAGACGAACGGCGCGATCAAGAGTGCTGCGCCCCAGAGCGGCCATTGCCACACGCGCCAGACGACGACGAGCGCCATCATGCCCGTCACCACCATCGTGCCCGTGACCGAGATTCCGTAGGCGGAAGCGAGCGCGCTGGACGAACGGAACAGCGCCACGAGCAGCAGCACGCCGAGAAGCAGGAGCGCGTTGACGCGTGGCATGTAGATCTGCCCGGCCAGCGCTTCCGAGGTGTGGCGGATCTCGAGCCGCGGCAGAAGGCCGAGCTGGATCGCCTGCCGCGTCAGCGAATAGGCGCCGGTGATGACGGCCTGGCTGGCGATCACGGTGGCGATGGTCGCAAGCACGACGATGGGCAACAGCGCCCATTGTGGAAACAAGAGGAAGAACGGGTTGTCGATCGTCTTCGGGTCGGCGAGCACCAGCGCGCCCTGCCCCAGGTAGTTCAACATCAGCGCCGGCAGCACGATGGCGAGCCAGGCGAGCCGGATCGGCGAGCGGCCGAAATGACCGAGGTCGGCGTAGAGCGCCTCCGCGCCGGTCATCACCAGGAATACGGCGCCGAGCGTGTAGAAGGCGATCAGGCCGTGATGGAGCAAGAACGAGATGCCGTGCCACGGATTGAACGCGTACAACACGGCCGGGTGCTGCCCGATGTGCCACAGCCCGCCCAGTGCGATGGTCGCGAACCAGATCATCATCACCGGGCCGAAGAAAGCGGCGACGCGCGCTGTACCGTGCGACTGCACCCAAAATAGCGCGATGAGAATCACCACCGTGATCGGCACGACGTATGTGTCGAAGGCCGGCGTTGCGATCTTGATGCCTTCCACCGCCGACAGCACCGACAGCGCCGGCGTGATGATGGCGTCGCCGTAGAACAAGGCGCCACTGATGATGCCGAGCAGGATGATGGCGCCGGAAGCGCGGCCGAGCGCGCGCGAGGCGAGCGCCATCAGCGCCAACGTCCCGCCCTCGCCCTTGTTGTCGGCGCGCAGCAGGATGATGACGTATTTGACGGTGACGACGAAGATCAGCGCCCAGAAGATCAGCGACAGGATGCCGAGGACCACCGGCTCGTTCGCCTGGCCGCCGCCGCTGGTCGCCGCGAGGATCGACTCGCGGAAGGCGTACAACGGGCTGGTGCCGATATCGCCGTAGACGACGCCGATGGACCCGATCGCAAGCGTCCAGAAGCCGGCCTGCGGGTGAGCGTCGGCCGTTTCCGGCAGCGCCGTAGCGGCGCCGTTACCGGCTGTCGTGCTCTGGGTCATGGACTGGGGTGGCCTAAGGCTGTTGTGCAGTGCAATAACGCATCAGACGGCGCGCATATAACGCCCGGCCGCCAGCCGAGACAGCAGCGAAATACGCAAGGCGCGGCGTCGAGCCATGCAAAATTAGCAGAGGCCAGAACAGATTTAGATATTTTAAATCAGATACTTACATCGGCAATCGCCGGAAACCGGACGTAGATTGCCTCGCCGTCAGACCGTGACCTGGGTGCCGACTTCCACCACCCGGCCGGTGGGAATCTGGAAGAAGTCGGTGGCGTCGCTTGCCGACCGGGCCAGCCAGATGAACAGGTGGTCCTGCCAGCCCGGCATTCCGGATTGCGGCGACGGCTTGAGTGCACGCCGCGACAGGAAGAACGACGTCGACATGATGTCAAACTGGAGCCCCTGCTTGCGCGCCAGGGCAAGCGCCTTCGGCACGTTCGGCTGCTCCATGTAACCGAACTTCAGCGCGATGCGCGAAAAGTGCTTCGACACCGGTGCGATCTTGACGCGCTCGCTCTCCGGCACGCGCGGTGTGTCGCCGGTCACCACCGTGAGCACGACGTTGTTCTCATGCAGCACCTTGTTGTGCTTGAGGTTGTGCAGGAGCGCGGTCGGCGCGAATTCCGGATCGCTGGTCAGGAACACGGCCGTGCCGGGAACGATGTGCGGCGGCTTCTTCTCGAGGCTACGGAACAGCGTTTCGAGTGGCACTTCGCTGCGCCGCGTCTTGTTGACGAGGATACCTGAGCCGCGACGCCAGGTCAGGATCAGGAGCACCATCGACGTGCCGAACAGGATCGGCACCCACGCGCCTTCGAGCAGTTTGATCAGGTTGGCCGAGAAGAATGTGACGTCGACGATGAAGAACGGCACGATCAGCGCCAGCGACCGCCACAGCGGCCATTGCCACAGCTTCCATACGACGACGAAGCCGAGCACG
This sequence comes from Pseudolabrys sp., assembly GCA_051959715.1. Lineage (GTDB taxonomy): Bacteria > Pseudomonadota > Alphaproteobacteria > Rhizobiales > Xanthobacteraceae > Pseudolabrys. The sequence goes on along the minus strand of JBQCFB010000380.1, from coordinate 2,774 downwards.
CCGTCGACCACCATGGTCGTCGCGACCGCGATCCCGTAAGCCGAGGCGAGCGCGCTCGAGGTGCGGAACAGGCCGACCAGCAGCAGCACGCCGATCAGCAGCGCGAAGGTGACGCGCGGAATGTAAATCTGTCCCGCATGCGAGGCCGACGTGTGCTTGATCGTCAGCCGCGGCAGCAAGCCGAGCTGGATCGCCTGGCTCACAAGCGAATAGGCGCCCGTGATCACGGCCTGGCTGGCGATGACGGTGGCCGCGGTCGCCAGCACGACCATCGGCAGCAGGACGCCTTCCGGCACTAGACGGTAGAACGGATTTTCGATCGCCGCCGGATCGGCGAGCACCTTCGCGCCCTGCCCGAAGTAATTGATGATGAGCGACGGCAGCACGAGCGTCAGCCACGCGGTCTGGATCGGCTTGCGGCCGAAATGGCCGAGGTCGGCATAGAGCGCCTCGCCGCCCGTGACGCAGAGGAACACCGCGCCGAGCGTGACGAGACCAATCGCGCCGTGATCGACCAGGAAGGCAACCCCGTACACCGGATTGATCGCGGCGAGCACGTGCGGATCGTCAAAGATGTGCATTCCGCCGGCGACCGCGATCGAGACGAACCAGACGACCATGACCGGACCGAACAGCGCGGCGACCTTGGCGGTGCCGCGGCTCTGCGTCGCGAACAAGGCGATCAAGATGAAGACTGTGAGCGGCGCGACGTACTCGCTGAAGGCGGGCGTTGCGAGCTTCAGGCCCTCCACCGCCGAAAGCACTGAGATCGCGGGCGTTATGACGCTGTCGCCAAGGAACATCGAGGCGCCGATCACGCCGACGATGAAGATGAATGTCGTGCGGCGTCCGAGCGCGCGCGTCGCGAGCGCGGTGAGCGAGAGCGTGCCGCCCTCGCCGTTATTGTCGGCGCGCAGCAGGATCAGGACGTATTTGAGGGTGACGGTGACGATGAGCGCCCAGAGGATGAGCGAGAGCACGCCGAGCACGGTATCGCGGCTGACCGGATGACCGTCGCTGGCGGCGATCGCCGCCTCGCGGAAGGCGTAAAGCGGGCTGGTGCCGATGTCGCCATAGACGACGCCGACGCTGCCGAGCGCGAGCGCCAGAAAGCTCGGCCGGACATCGTGCCCGTTATCTGCGGAGGCCTCGACGGAGGCCACCGGATCGCTAACGCCGTCAGTCATTCTCGTGGTTTTCGCGTCCGCCCAGGGCCCCGGAAGCGGGGCCTTATAGCACCCGGATAACTCAGAGAATACCGGCCTCTTTCCACCGGTATTTTGCGATGGAACAACCCACTACCGGGAAATTCGTTCGGATCAGGGCTTGAAGTCAGCGGGCAGCGGCGGTTCTTCGCGCATCAGGGTGAGCGTCACCCGGCGATTGGGCGCCATAGATGGGTTGTCGGGAAACAGCGGCTCGCTGTCGGCCTTCCCGGCGACCATGAAGATGTGGCCGGAGGGCACGCCTTCGGACGCGAGGATTTGCCGCACGGCATTCGCCCGGTCGGCCGACAACTCCCACGGGCCATAGCCCGGTCTGTCGGGCACGGTGGTCGCCGCCGTGTGCCCGACGATGGAGATGCGGTAGGGCATTGCCTTCAAGGCCGGCGCCATCTTCTGCAGCAGCGTGCGCGTGCGCTCGTTCGGCTCCTTCGAGCCGTTGGCGAACATCGAGCGGCCGTCCTGATCGACGATCTCGATGTTCAGTCCCTGCTTGGTCTCCTCCATCATGATGTGCTTGGAGACCTCGTTGATCTCGGGCATGTCCTGCAACGCCTGACGCAGCGAGGCGGAGGCGAGCGCGAAGCCCTGGTCCGCCTTGAACCGCGCGCCATAGGTGCGCTGCTTGTCGTGCTCGTCGGGCGACGGCGTCGCCGAGGCCTCCGACGGGTCGATGTGCTCGGCGTTTTTCAATTTCGGCCGCGTCGGCAGCCCGAGCACCTCAATGATGCCGGAATAGCGGACGTGATCCTGCACGCCGAAGGCGTCGCGCATCGAGCCGGCGACGACCTGGAGCTTCGCCTGATCCTGTGTCGAGAAGGCGACGAGCATCACGAAGAACGAGACCAGCAGACCCATGAGGTCCGCGAAGGTGACGAACCAGCCGTGACCGCCGCCGTGCGCTTCCTTGCGTCTTGCCATACGCTACTCCGGCGCGCGGGCGCTTTACGCCGCGACCGCCTCCTTCGCCTCGCCCTCTTCGTCCTCCTCGGAGTGACGATGCTTCTCGGGCAGGTAGGCCAGCAGCATCTCGCGCACGAGCGAGGGGCTCTTGGCCTCGCGGATCATCAGCACGCCATCGATGATGAGGGTGCGGTTGATCTCCTCGTCGACGAGCTTGAGATGCAGCTTGTCGGCGATCGGCAGGCAGAACAGGTTGGCGAGGGCCGCGCCGTAGAACGTGGCGAGCAAGGCGCCGGCCATGAAGGGACCGAGCTTGGACGGGTCGGTCATGTTGGCGAACATCTGCACCATGCCGATCAGCGTGCCGATCATGCCGAAGGCCGGGGCGCAGTCGCCGACCGCGCGGTAGATCTTCTGGCCCTCGTCGAGATGGGTGAGGAAGTTGTCGCGGTCGCGCTCGAGATTGTCGCGAATGAAGGAGGTGTCGTAGCCGTCGGCGACGAAGCGGATGCCCTTGGCGAGGAAGGGATCATCGACCTCGACCTTTTCCAGGCCGATCGGGCCCTGCTTGCGGGCGATGTCGGCGATGCCGGCGATCTCGTCGACGAGCTCGCGCTGGCTCATGCGCCGCATGGTGAAGGCGAAACG
>JBQCFB010000379.1:0-2027 GCA_051959715.1 Pseudolabrys sp. | reverse complement strand
TGTGAGCACCTGATTTCGTTGGGGAATTCAGGGCCACCGGATGGCGATGCGACCCATTGTCGGGGCCGCAGCCGAACGTCCGCGTGAGTGATGCGCGGGCTTATATAGGCGGTTTTCGCAGGAAGCAAGGCGCGACAGGGGGTTAGGCGCGAAGCCGTCCCCCGGCCCGCGGCGCGGCGCTACAGCGCCTCGACCTGGACCACGCCCGGGACCGCCTTGATGGCGCCGGCGATCTGCGGCGAGACCTTGAAGCGGCCCGGAAGCTTCACTTCAACTTCCGTCCCCTGCCCTAAGAGCAAGATCATGCTCACTTCTCCGTCGCCATTGCCGGCGCGCGGCGCGGGCTCGAGGCGCTTGGCAACGGCCTCCAGTGGGGCGTTGTCGCGCAGGAACACGCGCAGGCCCTTGGCGAGATTGGCGGCGGCACGATCGAGCGGCTCGGCCGATGAGATGCGGACGCGCACCTCGTCGCCCTGCACTTCCGCAGAGACGGTCAGAAGCACCGCGGTGCCGGGCTCCAAAAGGTCGCGGTGCTCGGCGAGGCCTTCGGAGAAAATCACGGCCTCATAGGCGCCGGTCGGGTCCGACAGGCCGATGATGCCCATCTTGTTGCCGGTCTTGGTGCGCCGCTCCTGCCGCGCGACCACGGTGCCGGCGACCTTGCCGGCGGTCGCGCCCGCCTTCACGGCGCGCGCGAACTCGGCCCAGGGCTGCACGCGCAGCTTCTTGAGCACCGCGGCGTAGTCGTCGAGCGGATGGCCGGACAGGAAGAAGCCGATCGCCTCGTATTCGCGCTTCAAGCGTTCGGCCGGCAGCCACGGCTCGACATTCGGCAGCACGATCGGCTCGGGGCGCCCGGCGCCGCCGAACAATTCGCTCTGGCCGATGGCCGCGGTCTCATGCGCGTGCTGGGCGCGGCCGAGCACGGTGTCCATGCCGGCGAAGACGCGGGCGCGGTTCTTCTCGAACGCGTCGAACGCGCCCGCCGCCGCAAGGCTTTCGAGGACGCGCTTGTTGACGGCCCGCGGATTCACGCGCGAGGCGAAGTCGGCGAGGTCGGCGAACTTTTTCTTGGCGCGCTCCTCGACGATCGCCTCGACAGCCTGCCGGCCGACGCCTTTGAGCGCGGCCAGCGCGTAGACGATGGTATTGCCATCGACCTCGAAGGCGATGTCGGAGCGGTTGATCGAGGGCGGGTCGATCTTGAGCCCGAGGCGCTCGGCCTCGGCGCGGAATTCGGCGAGCTTGTCGGTGTTGCCCATGTCGAGCGTCATCGACGCCGCCAGGAACTCGACCGGGTAGTTCGCCTTCATCCAGGCGGTGTGATAGGCCACCAGCGCATAGGCCGCAGCGTGGCTCTTGTTGAAGCCGTATTCGGCGAAGCGCTCGAGCAGGTCGAAGATCGCGTCGGCCTGGCCCTTGGCGATGTCGTTCTTCAGGCAGCCGGAGACGAAACGCTCGCGCTGCGCTTCCATCTCCTTCCTGATCTTCTTGCCCATGGCGCGGCGCAACAGGTCCGCTTCGCCGAGCGAGTAGCCGGCGAGGATCTGCGCCGCCTGCATCACCTGCTCCTGGTAGACGATGACGCCGAAGGTCTCCTTCAGCACCGTCTCCAGCTTCGGGTGGATGTAGTCGGGCGTCTCCAGCCCGTGCTTGCGCGCGCAATAGGTCGGGATGTTCGCCATCGGACCCGGCCGGTACAGCGCGACGAGCGCGATGATGTCCTCGAACCGGTCCGGCTGCATGTCGAGCAGCGCGCGACGCATGCCGGCGCTTTCCAACTGGAACACGCCGACCGCTTCCGCGCGCGCGAGCAAGTCGTAAGTTTTCTTGTCGTCGAGCGGAATTTGGCCGAGGTCGATGTCGATGCCCCGGCGCGCGACGAGCTTCACAGCCGTTTGCAGCACCGTCAGCGTCTTGAGACCGAGGAAGTCGAATTTCACGAGGCCCGCCTGCTCCACCCACTTCATGTTGAACTGGGTGACCGGCATGTCGGATTTAGGATCGCGGTAGAGCGGCACGAGCTG
>JBQCFB010000378.1:0-8469 GCA_051959715.1 Pseudolabrys sp. | reverse complement strand
GCGCTGGTCGTGCCACTGCACCGTCGGCTGCACGCCGACATGGCTGATGCCGGTGATGATCACGTCCGGATGCTCACCCTCGATCTTGTTGTAGATCGGCGTGAAGTCGGTCGTGTCCGGATTGAAGCGGATGTGGTCGAGAACCTTCAGGCCGCTCTCCGGCAGGCACTTGAGGTAGCGCTCGTCCAGCGGCGTGGTCCAGGCGGCGTCCTCGCTCACCACCACCGACGACTTCATGTGGAAGTCCTTGACCAGCGTGTCCTTCGAGAAATCACAGATCGACTGCGCAATGAAGGCCGAGGTCAGCCAGCCGTGGAAGGTGTATTTGTAGTGCGCGTAGTCGTCGTGCACGTGCTTCGAAATGTCGGTCGACGCCGCGCCGGGGGTGATGAAGATCTTGTGCAGACGCGCGGACCACGGCTCGATGGCGAGCGCGACCTCGCTGATGTAGCTGCCAATGACGGCGTCGACCTTGTCCTGGTTGACGGCGCGCTGGAAGGCGCGCACCGCGTCGGCGGCGGAGGAGTGGTCGTCATAGGTGATGACCTGGACCTTGTGGCCCTTGATGCCGCCCTTGGCATTGATTTCGTCGGCGGCGAGCTGAGCCGCCTTGGTGATGGAGGTGCCGGCTACCGCTGCGTCCTCGCCGATGACGCCGATCTTGATGGTGTCGAGAGCATGTGCGGGGCTCGCGAGCGCGAAGCCGAACACCGAGGCCGACAGTGCGCCCGCGAGCAAAGGCAAGCGTGGCGCGGAAATGCGCGAAAGCAAGTTCATCAACGTTTCTCCCTGTCGCCCCGCGTGTTTTTGCAGTTACCGATCTTCGGCAGCGACGCTGCGCTGCAACACGCACCATCGCCGACAGGAGCCGGATCGATCGCTGGATGATGAAGGCTTTAATCAAGGCGGGCAAGCATTCGCGATCAAAAGCATGAATGAATCGACGCGAAATCGGATCACGATCGCGAAAATTGAGAAAACGAGCGACGCGGTATTTTTTTAGGGAACCGCGCTGCACACTGCGCGTTAGATCACTCCAGCAATACGAAAGTCGGACATGACCGGCATGTCAGAGCTTCGCCCAGCATTTCCCGAGCAGGGGATCCTCCTGCAAGCGGACGGCGTCGTGGTCGGCGACCGGGCCACCGCGCCCGGCGGCTGCCCGACATCCCGTCACGTCTGTGCTAGGCTCGGAAGACGTTTCCGGTCGGCCCGGTTCCCGGCACGCGAGCAGACGAGCGTTTGAAGCCACGAGTTGCGAGGATACGGTCTCATGGGTCTCAAAGAAGTGTGCGGAATTTCGATCCTGGTCGCGGTCACGGCGCTGTCCACGCAATGTCTTGCGCAGGACGGGCCGGACGCCGGTCAGTGCGAGCAGGTGCGTGCCGCCATCCAGGAGCATGGCCTCCAGGCGGCGCGGAAGCACGCAATGGAAAATTACAACCTGACGCACGCCGATATTCGCAGGATCGAACAGGATTGCGGCATCGGCAATCGCAGCCGGGACAGCAAGAAACGGTCTGGCTGACAGAACTGAAATTCGCAGGTTCGTGGGCGATCGCCGCGCGTGACGGTGTGCGCCGGCGACGCCGCGTGTTCGGCCCGGGCTAGAGCGCGGCCTCGAGCTTCGCGAACAGCGGATTTTCCTTCGAAAACACGTAGTCGAGGTCGGCGACGGCGACCGCTTCCGCGCCATTGTCGCGCAGGAACGACGTCAGCGCGTAGACCTGCGCCGGCGGGCAGTGCAGCGTCAGCATGCCCGACGAGGTCGGGCCGCCGAACGGCGTCTCGACCGAGAAGCGCTCGCGCGCGGCGGCGACGAGCCGCGCATCGCAGGCGGCGAAGCGTGCCCGCACCTCGCGGAAGGAGCGGGCGCGCTGCTGCGCGGTGATACGGTCGAGGATGACGCGCGCGGTCTCGCGCTGCTCGGCCGTCCACGGCGCGGTGCGCGCGGCGACGAGGTTGGCCTGCGAGCGCAGGATGACGCCGTCATCGACGATCTTGAGCGCATTGGCGGCGAGCGTCGTGCCGGTGGTGGTGATGTCGACGATCATCTCGGCAGTGCCTGCGGCCGGCGCACCTTCGGTCGCGCCGGAGCTCTCGACGATGCGATAGTCGACCACGCCCTGCCGCGCGAAGAAGTCGCGCGTCAGGTTGATGTACTTGGTCGCGACCCGCATCTTGCGGTCGTGATGATGGCGGAACGCGGTGGCGACGTCGTCGATGTCGGCCATGGTGCGCACGTCGATCCAGGCCTGAGGCACCGCGACCACGACATTCGCAAATCCGAAGCCGAGCCCTTCGATCAGTACGACGCGCGCATCGGCGTCGGGAATCTGCTCGCGGATCAGGTCCTCGCCGGTCACGCCCATGTGCACCGCGCCCTGCGCGAGCTGCGTCGTGATCTCGGACGCCGAGAGATACGCGACCTCGATGCCGTCGAGGCCGGCCACGGCGCCGCGATAGTCGCGCGCGCCGCGCGGCTTGATCAGTTGCAGGCCGGAGCGGGCGAAGAAACCTTCGGCGTTTTCGTGGAGCCGCCCCTGGGCGGGGACGGCGAGAACGAGCGGCGCGCTCATTGGGCGCCTCCATAGACGGCGAGGCGCTCGATCCACACCGAGAAGCCGACCGCGGCGATCGGCTCGGCGCTGCCGAGGCGCGTCAGCAGGCCGTCATAGCGGCCGCCGGCCGCCAGCGGATCGCCGGTTCGCGCCGGGTCGGTCAATTCGAAGACGAAGCCGGTGTAATAGTCGAAGCCGCGACCGAAGGCCGTGGAGAATTTCACGCGCTTCAAGTCGATGCCCTGCGCGGCGAGGAAGCCGGCGCGGCTTTCGAACAGGTCGAGCGCCTGGCTGAGCGCGCCGTTCATGTTGGCGTCGGCGGCGAGCGTTCGCAGTTCGGAGGCGGCCTCGTCGGGATCGCCCTTCACGGCGAGGAAGCGCTCGATCAGGCCGCGCACTTCCTTCGGCAGACGGGTCGAGGCGCCGAGCGCCGACTGCTCGAGGAAGCGTTCGGCGATCTCGGCGACCGAACGGCCGCCGACGGCGTTGATGCCGGCGATGGAGAGGAGGTCGGTGACGAGGGCGTGCGCGCCCTTCGGATCGGAGCCGGCGAGCGCGGCGAGCACGCCCTGATATTCCGGCCGGCCATTGCTGCCGCCAAGCGTGAGCCGTTCGAGATCCTGCGCCAGGTTGGACTTGCGGTTGAAGTCCTTCACCAGCCGGCGCTTCCACGCCGTCGGCAGGTCGAGCGCGGCGATCAGGCTCGCGAACAGCGCAACGTCGCCGATCTGGATGTCGGCTTCGCGCAGGCCGTACTGGACGGTGGCCTCGAGACCGAGCGCGAGCATCTCCGCATCGGCGGCGGCCTTGTCTGGACGACCGAAGCTCTCGATGCCGGCCTGAAGGAATTCGGCGGCGGCGTCGCGGCGGTGCCGGAAGACGGGGCCGAGATAGCAGAACTGCGCCGGCTGTCCGGCCGCGGGCGAGGCAAGGTAATCGCGCGAGACGGGGATGGTCAGGTCGGGCCGCAGGCAGAACTCCTCGTCGCCGCCCGGCGCCGTCGTGATGAACATCCGCTTCCTGATGTCTTCGCCCGACAGGTCGAGGAACGGCTCGGCCGGCTGGAGGATGGGCGGGCTCACGCGCGCATAGCCGGCGCGCTCGTAGGAGGAGACCAGAGCCTCCGCCCGCGCGTCCGATGCCTGCGCCGTCGCCTTCGCGTCCATTTTCCGTCCTTTGCCAGTCCCGGCGGCCCTTTAGCACGCAACTTTTAAGGTTTCGACCGCCTTCGCCGTCTGCGCTTAACGCCGGCGGCGGCCAAATCCTTGCTGTCGTTAACAAATTTTTGCCGCCGCGGGCGGGGCCGGCGGCCGGCGTAAGGGTATCTCAACAAAACGGCGGTAAATCAGGGTGGAACGGGAGCTTCGGATGGCCGAAAGCACGCGCGAGCTCGTGGAGGCGTTCTATCGGGCCTATACCGGGCGCGACGGCCGGGCCATGGCTCCGTTCCTCGCCGACGACATCGAATGGACGATCAGCGGGCCGGTCGACGTGCTGCCCTTCTGCGGCGTCCACCGCGGCAAGGAGGCCGTGATCAAGCTCATCGATCACGGCGTGCCGGCGGTGTTCAGCGTGTTCAGCTTCGTGCTCGACCAGATGCTGGTCGACGGCGACCGCGTCGCCACGCTTAACCGCGTCTCGGCGCACGGCTCCGGCGGGCGGGTCATCAGCTACCGCGTCGCGCACTTCTTCCGCTTCGCCGGCGGCAAGCTTGTCGAAAACCTGACATTGATCGACTCGTTCGACGCGGTCGAGCAGGTGCTGGGCCATCCGCTGCATGTCCACGAGGCGCCGCCGCTGGCGGCGGCCGAAGACGACAGCGACCTCGTCGCGCTCTGATCCCCCTGCCGCGCGCCGGCCGACGCGGTAAGATGGCATCCTTAAACCGGAGGGCCACCATGCGCCGCCGCTTCATCCTGATCGTCGTCCTCGCCATCGCCGCGCCGGCGCAGGCGCTCGACCTGCCGACGCGCAAGGCGGGCCTGTGGGAGATGACGATGGACTTCCACAATGCGCGGCTGCCGCAGCGCACGATGAAACAGTGCACCGACGCCGCCAGCGACCGGCTGATGAACATGAACTTCGCCGGAGCGAACGAGCAGGCCTGCTCGAAGAAGGACATCGTGCGGAACGGCGAGGGCTACGTCATCGACTCCGTGTGCACGTTCGGAGGCGCGACGACGACGTCGCACGCGGTGGTGACCGGCTCGTTCGACTCAGCCTACGCGGTCGACGTCACCTCGACGCGACAGGGCGGACCGCCCGGCATGGCGGCGAGCGGCGGGACGCACATGTCGATCGCGGCGAAATGGATCGGCCCCTGCACGGCCGGTCAGAGGCCGGGCGACGTGACCATGGCGAACGGCATGATGATGAACGTGCTCGATTTGCAGAAAGGGAGGCCGCCGCTGCCGAAGCGGTAGGGACGCCGCAAGGCGCATCCCCATTCTCCGTTCATTCCCGCGAACGGAAATAAAATTTGCGCTCAGCCTTTGTGCTTCGCCAAGATTTTCCGCACGGCCTCGACGAGCCCGGCCTCCGGCACCGAGAACTGCGCCTCGGCCTGCTTCTTCAGATACTCGTCGCGCTCCTTCGACATGCCGGCGATCTCGGCGCCGACGACGAGGTCCTTGATCAGCACCTCGCCCTTGGCCTTCTCGTCGCCGCCCTGGATGACGACGCAAGGCGCGTTGCGCTTGTCGGCGTATTTGAGCTGGTTGCCGATGTTCTTCGGATTGCCGAGATAGAGTTCGGCGCGGATGCCGGCCGAACGCAGCGCAGACACCATGCGCTGGTAGTCGGCGACGCGGTCGCGGTCGAACACGGTGACGACAACGGGGCCTGCTTCGGGCTTGGACGAGATCTTGCCGAGCGCAGTCAGCGCCACCTGCAGGCGCGACACGCCGATGGAGAAGCCGGTCGCCGGTGCGGGCTGGCCGGAGAAGCGAGACACCAATCCGTCATAGCGGCCGCCGCCGCCGACCGAGCCGAAGCGGATCGGCCGGCCCTTCTCGTCCTCGATCTCGAAGGTCAATTCAACTTCGTAGACCGGTCCGGTGTAGTACTCGAGCCCGCGCACGACGGAAGGGTCGATGCGGATGCGTTTAGTTCCGTAGCCCGCGCTGCGTACAAGTTCTGCAATCTGTTCTAGCTCGTGAAGTCCTTGGCGACCAATTTCGGTGTTACCGATAATTGGCCCCCACTCGTTGAGGATTAAAGAATTCAGTGCAGCTTCGGGCTGGCCCGAGAATGAAGTGATCTCGTCGTCATCAATTGGTTTGTCTTGGGCGTCTTTAACGCGGGTAGTATGCTTTACGGATGGTCCTACGACCTGCAGTAGCTGATCTATTTGAGAGTCGACGAGGCCGGCACCTTTTGTAAAATCGCCGCTTTCGTCCTTTCGTCCCGGGCCGAGCAACTGTTTGACGCCTTCAACGCCTAGCCGATCCAGTTTGTCGATGGCGCGCAGCACGATAAGACGTCTGGCCGCGTTAGCATCGTCGCCCAGCCCAATCGCCTCCATCACACCGTCGAGCACCTTGCGGTTGTTCACCTTCACGACATACGAGCCGCGCGGAATACCGAGCGCCTCCATCGTGTCGGCGGCGAGCATGCACATCTCGGCGTCGGCGGCCATGGTCGGCGCGCCGACTGTATCCGCGTCAAACTGCATGAACTGGCGGAAGCGGCCCGGGCCCGGCTTCTCGTTGCGGAACACCCAGCCGAAGCGGTAGCTGCGATAGGGCAGCACGATGTGTTCGGTGCCGAGGCGCTCGGCGACGCAGCGCGCGAGCGGCGCGGTCAGGTCGTAGCGGAGCGACAGCCACTGCTCGTCGTCGTCCTTGAACGAGAACACGCCCTCGTTCGGCCGGTCGAGGTCGGGCAGGAACTTGCCGAGCGCGTCGGTGTACTCGATCGCCGGCGTCTCGACCGGCTCGAAGCCGTAGCGCTCGAACTGGAGGCGGATGGTCTCGACCATGGCCCGCGTCGCCGCGATCTCGGCGGGGCCGCGGTCGGCGAGGCCGCGCGGCAGGCGGGCTTTGAGTTTCTGCGGCTTTTTCGACTTTTCGTTCATGGCCGGGCCTACATAGCAGACGGCCCGGATACGGCAACGTCGTATGCACTTTCGTGGACTTGTCCCGGGCCGCCACGTCTTTAAGAGTAGGGGCTGGAAAAGCCGAATGCCCGCTATCGGGCACCGCACCCCCCGTGAGGCTCACATGGCCAAAGTCGCCACCGTCCCCAACGACCTCGAACCCTTCTGGATGCCGTTCACCGCCAACCGCGCCTTCAAGCGCCGGCCGCGGCTGATCACCGGCGCCAAGGACATGCACTACATCACCGTCGACGGACGCCGGGTGATCGACGGCTCGGCCGGCCTGTGGTGCACCAATGCCGGCCATAACCGCGATCCGATCGTGCACGCGATCCAGCGCCAGGCGGCCGAGCTCGACTACGCGCCGGCCTTCCAGTTCTCGCATCCGAAGGCGTTCGAGCTCGCGGGCCGCGTCGCGGCGCTGGCGCCGGCCGATCTCGACCACGTCTTCTTCTGCAACTCCGGTTCGGAAGCCGTCGATACGGCGCTGAAGATGGCGCTCGCCTATCACAATGCCCGCGGTCAGGGCGGCCGCGTCCGCCTGATCGGCCGCGAGCGCGGCTATCACGGCGTCGGCTTCGGCGGCATCGCCGTCGGCGGCATCGTCGCCAATCGCAAGCAGTTCGGAGCGCTGATGGCCGGTGTCGACCATCTGCCGCACACCTATAACCGCGAGCAGCAGGCCTTCTCGAAGGGCGAGCCGGACTGGGGCGGCCATCTCGCCGACAATCTCGAGAGCCTCGTCGCGCTGCACGACGCTTCGACCATCGCCGCGGTCATCGTCGAGCCGGTCGCCTGCTCGACCGGCGTGCTGCCGCCGCCGAAGGGCTATCTCAAGCGGCTGCGTGAGATCTGCGACAAGCACGGCATCCTGCTCATCTTCGACGAGGTCATCACCGGCTTCGGCCGCCTCGGCACGCCGTTCGCGGCGGACCGCTACGGCGTCATTCCCGATCTCGTCACCTTTGCGAAAGGCGTCACCTCCGGCGCCGTGCCGATGGGCGGCGTCATCGCGCGCAAGCACATCTACGACGCGTTCATGTCGGGGCCGGAGCACGTCATCGAGCTCTTCCACGGCTACACCTATTCGGCGCACCCGCTCGCCTGCGCCGCCGGTCTCGCCACTCTCGATCTCTACCGCGACGAGGACCTGTTCGAGCGCACGCGCAAGCTCGAGCCGAAATGGGCGGACGCGTGCATGTCGATGAAGGGCCTGCCGAATGTCCTCGACATCCGGCAGATGGGCCTGACCATGGGGCTCGACCTCGCGCCGCGCGCCGACGGTCCCGGCAAGCGCGGTGCGGAGGCGCTCGATCGCGCCTTCAATGAATTCGATCTCACCATGCGCGCGGTCGGCGACACGCTCGCCCTGTCGCCGCCGCTGATCGTGTCGGAAGCTCAGATCGACGAGATATTCGACAAGCTGGGCCGCATCATCAAGGCGGTGGCGTAAACCTCCGCTCGACAGCGGTTCCAATGTTCGGCGCGGCACACGTCCCACGATGTGAGCCGCGCCGATCGTTTTTGCGGAGTTGCACGCGCCTAAGCGAGATGGCCGATTTAATATATCGGTCCATCCCCCATCCGGATACTTCCACAGGCCTGTGAGTCTGTGATCGGTCCAAACCTGAATTAACCGAGATGGGTGCAAAACCTCCCCCGCGAGGAACGTCGCGGGGCGCGCCGACTTCTGTTTTGCAACGGGGGAAGGATTCCGACATGCATCTCGAAACGCTGGCGCATATCGACGCCGCAATCCGCGACGCCCTTGCCCGCATCGAGCGCCAGCGGAGCTTCGTGGAGGACTTCTCG
>JBQCFB010000377.1:0-3530 GCA_051959715.1 Pseudolabrys sp. | reverse complement strand
GTGGAGGCGCGCAGGACGAAATAGCGCAGCGACACGAGGCTCGCGAGCAGCCGCAATGGCTGCCGCAAGGCGGATGGGCGGGAAAAGGCCGGCGCCTGCGAGCTCATGGCGCGCACGTTAATCGGTCCGCTCGATTTTTCGCTTAACAAAGGTGGTGAACGAAATGTCACGGCGGCCGCGTTAATTCTAGCGAGCATATTCAACTGAATATTCGCGACAATGCGCTATATATGACTTGTTAATCCGGGGGCATCCGTGGCTTTGGCGACGACGGCAGACAGGGGGCGGGAGACGCGGCCGGCGGCCAGCGTCATCGTGCCCTGTTACAACGGCGGCCGGTTCCTCGACGGCCTGATGCGCTCGCTCGCGCGCCAAACCTTCCGCGATTTCGAAATCGTCATCGTCGACGACGGCTCGCGTGATGCCGATACGCTGCACAGGCTGGCGGCGTTCGACGGTGAAGCGCGCGTCATCCGTCAGGCCAATGCCGGCCCGTCGGCGGCGCGCAATGCCGGCATCCGCGCCGCGCGCGCGGACATCCTGTTCATGCTCGACTGCGACGACACGATCGAGCCGAGTTTCCTCGCCGAGACCGTCCCGCTTCTGGCCGCGAGCCCGGCCGATGTCGGCATGGTGTTCAGCGATATCCGCCTGTCCGGGGCGGAGAGCGGTCTGTCGACGCGCTACTTCAACCGTTTCGATCTTCTCTTCACCAACACGCTGTCGTCGGGCCTGGTCATGCGCCGGCAGGCCTGGGCGGCCGCCGGCGGCTACGACGAGGCGATGCGCGACGGCTACGAGGACTGGGATTTCAGCCTGCGGCTTGCGCGCGCAGGCTACCGCGGCGTGCGCGTGGCAAAGCCGCTCTACGTTTACCACATCGCCAGCGCTGCCGCGCCGAGCCGCTCGACCGACATCGACAGCCGGCGGCTCTATGCGGCGCTGTGGCGTTATATCCGCGAGCATCACGCCGACAGCTACACCGTGCCGGCCATGCGGAAGCTGTGGCGGGAGACCCGCGACGGCACCGGCCGCGTGCCGCTATGGAAGGGCGTCGCCGCCTATCTGCTGGCGCTGGTCTTGCCGGACGCCATGTTCAACCTGATGATCGCGCACCTGCATCGCGGCGCCCGCGCCGACCGGCCCGACGTCGCATCGGGCCGCGGCGCGCCTGCGGCGTCTCCGCTCACCCAGTCGTAAGACAAATCAGCGCGGAAGGCGGGCCGGCTGCAAACGCGCCTGCCGCTTGTGGCGATAGGTCGCCGCGGCTCCGCCCCAGATGATCCCGAGCAGCAGGAAGAAGTGACGCCAGTGGTCGGTGTCGACGATGAAGCCTTCGGCGATCTCGCCGATGAAGGCGGCGAGCGCCGTGATCAGGTAGGGCTGCCACGGCGTGCGCACGAAAGCGGCCCGCAAGGCCACATAGCAGGTCGACAACAGTAGCATGATGTAGGCGACGCCGCCGACCCAGCCATAGACGAGGAAGGCCTGGAGATAGACGTTGTGCTGCTGGAGGCCCTGTGCGGTCGCAAATCCGAACGGGCCCATGCCGTCGGGATAGCTGAGCACCGCGCCGACCGCGAGCTCCTGCAGGCGGAAGCGGCCGCCAGCGCCGACATCGTAGGAATTGATCAGGTGCGCGCGTTCATTGAACATGAGCTGCACCGAGGGGATCGCCAGGAGCATGACGACCGAGGCGGCGAGCGCGAACACGGAGAGGCCCGACAGGCCGAGGATGCGGACGCGTGTGCCGCGCCCCGGCGCCAGCAGGAAGGCGAGCGCCACCATCACCATCGCCGAGACGGCGAAGTGGAACCAGGCGCCGCGCGAAAAGCTCAGCAGCAGTCCGAGCAGCAGCGCGCCGAGCGCGGCGAGGTCGAAGAGGCCGATGCGGCGCGACAGCATGCGTTCGGCGAGGAATAGCGCCGGCCAAATCAGGAAGGGCGAAAACACGTTCGGGTCCTTGAAGGCGCCGAGCGCGCGGCCGGTCGGTGCGAAGATCGTCGCGCCGGGAAAGGCGTGGAAATAGCCGGCGACGCCGGCGAGCGACACGCACACCGCGGTGATCACGTAGGCGGCGCGCATCGTGTCGAGGCGCTGCAGCGTGTTGTCGGCGAACAGGCAGGCGAACAGGATGGCGGCGATTGCGAGATAGATCGAGGTCGCCGCGTATTGCACGGTCTTCTCGACGTCGAGCACGTTGATCAGCGAGATCAGGCCCGACACGTTCCAGATGACGAGGCACAGGACCAGCATCGCGAGCGTGCGGTGGAAGCGTACGCCGGCGATCAGGGCGGCGACCGCCAGCACGCCCATCAGCGCGTCATGCGGCGACGGCTCGATGAAGGCGACCGAGCTCGCCAGCACCGTGATGAACAGGACGACGAGGAGGATGCGCTCGCGCAGCGTAGCGGCGGCAGGCGGGGTGTAGGCCGCACGCGAGGGAGGCGGCGCGGTTCCTGCCGGCGCCGCCATATCGCGGGCGGTGATCAATAGGCGTTCTCGGTCTTGAGCAGCGCGAGCGGCGTCTTCATCAGGATCGTCAGGTCGAAGATGACCGACCAGTTCTCGATGTAGAACAGGTCGTGCTCGACGCGCTTCTGGATCTTCTCGTGGGTGTCCGTCTCGCCGCGCCAGCCGTTGATCTGCGCCCAGCCGGTGATGCCCGGCTTGACGCGATGGCGCGCGAAGTAACCGTCGACCGCCTCGTCATAGAGGCGCGATTCCGCCTTGGCGCTGACCGCATGCGGCCGCGGGCCGACGAGCGAGAGATTGCCCTTGAAAACCACGTTGAGAAGCTGCGGCAGTTCGTCGAGGCTGGTCTTGCGGATGAAGCGACCGACCGGCGTGACGCGCGGATCGTCCTTCGTCACGAGCTTTGCCGCAGCGGCGTCGCTCATGTCGGTGTACATCGAGCGGAACTTGTAGACTTCGATGAGGTCGTTGTTGAAGCCGTAGCGCTTCTGCTTGAAGAACACCGGCCCCTTGCTGTCGAGTTTGATGGCGAGCGCAACCATGCCCATCACCGGCAGCGCGCAGAGCAAAGCGAGGCCGCCGATGACCTTGTCGAACAGCCATTTCATCACGACGTCCCAATCGGCGATCGGGCGGTCGGCGACGTCGAGCACCGGCACTTGGCCGATATAGGAGTAGGAGCGCGGGCGGAACTGAAGCTTGTTGGTGTGTGCGGCGAGTCGGATGTCGACCGGCAACACCCACAGCTTCTTCAGCATCGCCAGGATGCGGTTCTCGGCCGAGATCGGCAGGGAGAAGATGACGAGGTCGACGCGCGTGCGCCGGCCGAACTCGACCAGATCGTCGACGCTGCCGAGCTTGCGCTCGCCGGCGGCGTCCGGACCCGTGCGATCGTCGCCGCGGTCGTCGAACAGGCCGATGATCTCGACGCCGGTGTCCTTCTGCCGGCGCAATTCCTCGATGACATGCGCGCCGGGATCGCCGCCGCCGACGATGACCGTGCGGCGGGTGAGGCGGCCCTGCCGCGTCCAGTGCCGCACGAGGTAGAACAGGAG
>JBQCFB010000376.1:0-3500 GCA_051959715.1 Pseudolabrys sp. | reverse complement strand
AACGCAGGAGTGTGGGCGCGCCGCCTGTGCGGTATGCGGGCCGCACAGCCGTAGCCGAACCTCACAAAAATTTAATGCGGCGAAAGCGGTATTTATTGCCTTCCCAACGGGTCATTCACGCCCTGTTCACCGCAAAAATCGGAACGTTGGCTCCACGACAGAGTTATCGCTGCGACCTGTTGAACGCAGGAATCCCATTCCCCGAACCGTTGAATGAGCAACGGTTCGTTCGCGAGCCTGGAGGAGGTGCGCATGACCAAGTTGAAGACACTGACTGCTGTTGCCGCTGCGGCGACCCTGAGCGCCGCGGTTCTCGTGACCCCGACGCAGCCCGCGCAGGCGCGTGGTGGCGCGGTTGCCGCCGGCATCATCGGCGGCCTGGCCGCCGGCGCGATCATCGGCGGCGCGGCCGCCAATGCGGGTTACGGCCCCGGCTACTATTACGGCCCCGGCCCGGTCTATTACGGCCCGCACTGCTGGTGGCACCGTGAGCGGTTCTGGGACGGCTGGGGCTGGCGCGTTCGCCGCGTCCGCGTCTGCGACTGATCCCTAAGGGAATACCGACCTCCCGACCCTGCGTCGGGAAGCCGATACAGAGGCCCGGTCCCCAGGACCGGGCCTTTTATTTTGCGGGAGACTGCGCCGCGGGGGTTCCCCCGACCCAATTCCGCCAAAGTGGGGTTCCCTCTTTCCAAGGTCCCTGGAACCGGGCCATGGTTCCGACTTCGACGAGCCGGATCAGCGCCGGCCGGAGCCCCTGGAGAGGCATCATCATGAAGATGAGGAAGAAGATCATTGTCGCGCTTGCCGCCGCCGCCACCCTCGCGGCCGGTACTCTGACCGCTCCGGCCCCGGCCGAAGCGCGCTGCCACGGCTGCGGCGTCGGCGCCGCCGTCATCGGCGGCATCGCCGCCGGCGCCATCATCGGCGGCGCCATCGCCAACAGCCAGCCGCGCTATTACGGGCCGACGCCCGGTTATGTCGTGTACGAAGGCTATGGCGCGCCCTACCCGGCTGCGTGCCCCGGCGGCTACTGGGCCCGGCGCCCGATGCACGACCGCTACGGCAATTTCGTCGGCTGGAGCCGTCCGCGCTTCATCTGCCCGTAAGCTTAAGCCTCTCGTAAGGGCTTCGACGCATCATCGCGCCTCGCTCTTGCTCAACGGCCGTAGGACAGTCTGATGAAGCACACAATGATCGCACTTGCCGCGGCCGCCATCGTTGCCGCCGCGGTTCCGAACACTGCCCAGGCGCGGTGCAGCGGCTGCGGTGTTGCCGCCGGCGTCGTCGGCGGCCTTGCCGCCGGCGCCATCATCGGCGGCGCCATCGCCAACAGCCAGCCTCGCTATGTCGAGCCGGCTCCGGTCTATGTCGAGCCCGGTCCGCCGCCGCCGGCCTACTACGTCGAACCGGCCGATGTCGGTCCGGTGTGCCACACGGTCCGCCGCCGCGTCTTCATCGACGGCGTCGGCTACCGCTGGACCCGCGAAGAAGTCTGCGACTGATCGCACGCAGATACGAATTGCAGAACGCCCGGCCCCAGCGCCGGGCGTTTCTGTTTTTCGGCGGCTATTTGCGCATGTGATCCAGGACCGCGGCGGTCGGCCAGCAGTCGACTTTCAGGCCGTTCTTCTTCTGGTAGGCGCCGAGCGCGGCGCGCGTCAGCATGCCGGCCTTGCCGTCGCGCTTGTCGCGATAAAGCCCGAGCGCCGTCAGCCGCTCCTGCATGCTCTCCACCTCGCGGGTCTTGAGCTGCGCGTTCTTGCTCCACGGTGTCACGAACGGCCCGGCGCCGCCGATGCGGTCGCTCAGATGGCCGACGAACAGCACATAGAGATCCGAGTAATTGTAGTCCTTGAGCACGAAGTAGTTCTTGGTGGCGAGGAACGCCGGCCCGTAGGCGCCTTCGGGCTGGAGCAGCGATGCGGCCGTCGCCAGATCGCGCGCCGCGGGGCGCAACGCGCCGATCGGCGCAAAACCGCGCTTCTCCCACTCGCCGATACTCGCCGTCACCTCGGGCACGCCCATCGTGCAGTCGGCGCTGGCCGGCGCCTTCACCTCGTAGGCCCAATGCACGCCGCTGACCCAGCCCTTGCCGGCAAGCTGCTTTGCGGCGGAAGCGAGCGCATCGGGAACCGAATGCCAGATGTCGGCGCGGCCGTCGTGATCGAAGTCGACCGCGTATTTGTAGAACTCCGACGGCAGAAACTGGGTGAGGCCCATCGCGCCGCCCCATGACGAGCGCAGGTCCGCGCGCGGCACGCCGTCCTGAAGCATCTTCAGGGCATGCAGAAACTCGTTGCGGAAGAAGTCCTTGCGCTTGCCGGTATAGGCCTGCGTCGCCAGCACCTTGAGCGCATCGTGCGGCAGCTTGTAACCGCCGTAATCGGTCTCGCGCGCCCAGATCGCCAGCACGACGTTGCCGGGCACGCCGAACTCGCGGCTGATGCGCGCCAGCGTGTCGTGATACTGCTTCGCCAGTTGCTGGCCGCGCGCGGCAAGCCGCTGGAACGACGTCTCGCGCAGATATTGCGCCGGCGTCTGCACGAACTCCGGCTGCTGCGGCGCCTTCTCCGGCCGGCCCGGAATGGCGAGATCGGGCAACGTGAAGTCCGGTTCGAGCCCGGCGATCGCCTTGTCGAAAGTCGCGCGCGACACGCCGAGCTGTTGTGCCGCCGGCCATTGTTCGGCGAGCCAGCGATCGAAGGCTGCGTCGGCGCGGGCATGTCCCGGCAGCGCGAGCAGGACGAGCGAAACGATTGCGAGGACGAGTTGCGTCTTTGCCATGCGGTCCTGTGCCAAGCCATCGTGTTCGAATCGCGACCAGCCTAAAGGCGCCGGCCGCCGACGCAAATTTCATCGGCCATCCTGGCGGACGCGCGCGAGGGTGGTTGTTCGCGCGCACCCGACACGCTAGCAATTTGCCATTCCTCCTTGGGGCGGGGAGGCCGATTTCAGCACGTCAAATCGCGGTGAATGCCGCTCCGAGGAGAACACATGACGATGAAATGGTCGCAACTGGCCACGGCCGCGGGACTCGCGGCCGGGCTCGCACTTTCCGCCACGGCGGCTTCAGCCCAGAGCGGCACGATCCGCATCATCGTGCCCTTCGCTCCGGCCGGCTCGTCCGACGTGCTGGCGCGTGTACTCCAGGGTCCGCTCCAGGACGAACTCAAGCAGACCATCATCGTCGAGGACCATGCCGGCGCCGGCAGCAACATCGGCACCGTGGATGTCGCCCGCGCCAAACCCGACGGCAGCACGTTCCTGATCACCAGCAGCGCCTTCGTCGTCAATCCGGCGCTCTACAAGAACGTGCCCTACAAGTTCGACGCGGATTTCGAGCCGATGGCGTTGCTGCCGGTCGCGCCGAACGTATTCGCGGTGAATTCCGCGAAGAGCGGCATCAACTCACTCGCCGACGCGATCAAGATCGCCAAGGCCAATCCGCAGAAGCTGAACTATTCGAGCCCGGGCAACGGCACCACGCCGCAGCTCAC
>JBQCFB010000375.1:0-2472 GCA_051959715.1 Pseudolabrys sp. | reverse complement strand
CGCTCGATCAGGCTGGAGAACATGTCCTCGACGCAATCGAGCAGCGTGAACTTCAGGCCGTTCTTCTCGGCCCAGGCCTGCGCCGTGCGCATGTCCTTGAGCTGATATTCGGCCGGACCGCCGGGCACGAAATTGCGCTCGACCATGCGCAGGCCGTGCAGGTTGAGGATCTTGGAATCCGCAAAGCCGCCCATCAGCGCCGTGCGCCACGCCGCCGGATCGGCGCCGCCGCGCGCGGCGAAGGTCATCGCCTCGGCGACCGCCGCCATGGTCGCACCGACGATGATCTGGTTCGACAGCTTGGTCATCTGCCCGGTGTCGACCGGGCCGATGCGCGTGACGCGGCCCATGGGCGCGAACACGTCGGTGAGATTTTCCACCAGCGCGGCGTCGCCGCCGGCCATGATCGCAAGCGTGCCGTCGCGCGCGCCCGGCTCACCGCCGGACACCGGCGCGTCGATATAGCCGACGCCGCGCGCCTCCATCCGCTTCGCCTGCGCCTGGCAGGTCTCGACCGGGATCGAGCTCATGACGATCAGCGCCGACCCCTTGCGCATCGCCTCGGCCGGCACGCGGCCGGAGGCGTCGGCGGCGAACATGACCTCCTCGACCACCGGGCCGTTGCTCAGCATGACGATGACGACATCGGCTTTCGCGCACGCCTCGGACGGCGTGGCGGCGATCGTGACGCCGAACTCCGTCAGCCGCTCTGCCTTGGCGCGATCGCGATTCCACACCACCGTCGGCAGGCCCGCCTGCGCCAGCCGCCGGGCCATGTGCGCGCCCATGATGCCGGTGCCGATGAGGGCGACGGTGCGGGCCATGGGGTCAGCTCGCGACCGCCTTCTTCACCGCGGCGAGCTGCTTGAACTCCGGCGTCTTCTTGTAGTGCGCGTCGAGCGGATAGCAGCCGGACACGATGCCGTTGCGCGGCGCCGTGGTGCAGTCGCTGAAGGTGCGGCAGTAGCGCTTCTTGTTCGGCGCGCGGCCCTGGAGGATGTCGAGCGGCAATTCCGGATAGGCGAGCACCATGCGCCCCAGGCCGACGAGATCGACCCAGCCGCGGCTGACCACCGCCTGCGCCACGTTCGGGAAGAACTCCTGCAAGTAGGTGTAGCCGCTGCCCATCAGACAGAAGTCGGGGAACGCCTTCTTCAGTTCTCGCACGACTTCGAGCTGGCGCATGACGCCGACGAACGGATCCTCCGGCGGATGATAGCCGTCGGACGGCGGATAGAGCGCCGGGCGGATGATGTGCGGATTGTAGTAGGGGCTCGCCGCCGTGACATTGACGAAGCGGATGCCGAGCGAGCGCAGGATCTCGAAGAACGCCTTGGTCTCGGTGAGATCGTATTCGAGCGGGTTCTCGGGATTTGCACCGAAGGCGTAGCGATAGGGGATCGCGTGCTCCTCCGGAATACCGGGGCCGAGCGCGCCCGGCGCCGAGCGCGCCGGATCGGGCTTGAACGGCACCGAGTCGATTGCGGACAGGCGCACGCCCATCTTCAGGCCCGGCGCCTCGGCGCGGATGCCCTCGACCACTTCGCGCAGGAAGCGCGTGCGGTTTTCGAGTGAGCCGCCATAGGCACCCTCGCGGTCGACGGCGCTCAGGAATTCGTGCGCCAGATAGCCGTGGCAGTGCTTGATGTCGACGAAGTCGAAGCCGGTCGCCTGCGCGCGCTTGGCCGCCACGACGAAGTCCTCGATCAGCCGCTTGATCTCGTCGTCGGTCATCGGCTTGCGGTCGGCCGGCACGCCGAACTTGCGGTCGAGCAGCGGATGCCGGTAGGCGATCATCGACTCGAATTTGGTGTTGTCGTTCGGCTTGCAGAAGCGGCCCGAATGCGTGAGCTGGAGGCCGATGACGACGTTGTCCTCGCCGCCGGTCGCCTCCTTGTGCGCGGCGATGACGCTCTCGCGCATGGCGGCGATGTCGCTCATCGACTGCTCGGTCATGAGGAGCTGCTTGGGGTTGGCGCGGCCGTCGGGGCGCACGGCGCAGGCTTCGCCGCCCCACAGCGGCTTGGCGCCCGACAGGCCGAAGCGGCGCCAGCGGCGCTTCGTATTCTCCGACGGACGACCGTCGCGCTCGCAGTCCCAGCCTTCCATCGGCTGCACCGCGAGACGATGGCCGATCTTCATGCCGTCGATCTCGACGGGCGCTGCGAGCGGCGAGGACGGCCCATGCGCGACGATGTCGTCGCAGGGCATGTCGAGGCCGAGCGAGGAGACGTAATTGCGGAACCCGGTGACGCCGTCGAGCGAACCGACCTTGGGATAGTCACCGAACTTCATTTCGCTCCTCCGGACTCTTTTATTCGCCGCTTATCGCGGCGTGACGTAGGACAGGATGACGTCGACGCAATGCGCGCGGCGGTCGTTGCGCTCCTCCTCGCTGAGGAGCTGGCGGCCGAAGGCGACCGAGAGCGTCGCGGCGTTGGAGAAATAGAAATAGCCGAGCGCCGAGATCGA
>JBQCFB010000374.1:0-2346 GCA_051959715.1 Pseudolabrys sp. | reverse complement strand
ACCCCAACCCTCTCCCCAACGGGGAGAGGGGGCCTGATGTGCTGGCGGCACGGTCATTCTTTCAAATCGGCGTTTACGCCATCGCCCGCGTGTACACCACCTCCGCCGTCATCAAATCGAGGTGGCCGCCGCCGGCGTTCTTGAAGAAGGTGATGTCGCCGGCTGACACGCGGCCCTGCACAGTGCCCGGCGCGAGATAGTAGAGATCGCCGCGCACGTCGCCCTCCGTGATCGCGCCGCTCGCGATCGGCGACAGGATGTCGCCGACGCCGTGAAAGGCCGACTCGCGGCGGTCGACGAAGACGACCGAGCGCCGCGCGCAGTCGTCGTCGCTCTCCCGCGTCTGCGGCGTGTAGCCGCCGACCAGATCGAGATGCGCGCCGGCTTTCAGGTTTGCGCCCTTGATCAGCGGCGCATGCGAGCGCGTGCAGCACGAGATCAGATCGGCTGCACGCGTCGCGGCGTCGAGATCGGCCACGGCCTCGGCGGCGACGCCGTCCTTGCGCAGCGCCGCCGCGAGCCGCCCGGCGCGGTCCTCCGTGCGGTTCCAGACCAGCACGCGCGCGAGAGACGGCCGCACCGCGCGATGCGCGGCGACGAGCCGCGGCGCCATCTCGCCGGCGCCGACGACCAGCATCGTCTCAGGGTCAGGCCGCGACAGCAGCTTCGCGCCGAGCGCGGAATCGGCCGCCGTGCGCCAATAGGTCAATTCGGTGCCATCGATCACCGCGAGCGGGCGGCCGTCCGTGCCGTCGAACAGTGCGACCACGGCCTGCACGGCGGGTAGGGGCCCGCGCGCCGGATTGTCGGGAAAGCTGGTGATCAGCTTGCTCGCCATGTAGCGGCCGGGATCAACCGCGTTGCGGATGAAGTAGAGCGCGCTGTCCGACCCCATGAACGTGTCCTGCGCCTCCATGCGCGGGCGGCGATGGGCGGCTTCCAACGCCTCGACGAGCAATGGGAAGGTCAGCAGGCGGCGGACCTCCGCCGCGTCGATCATGCGCATGATGCGTGCCTCGCTTGTGCCGATCATGCTATCACGCGGTCCGAACGCGGATCGAGACGCATGGACCTGCACACTTCCGGACACCGACGCGGCGTCGTTTGCGCGCCGCATGCCCTGGCCGCCGAGGACGGCCGCGCCATTCTCGCCGAGGGCGGCAACGCCGTCGAGGCGATGATCGCGATGGCGGCGTCGATCGCCGCGGTCTATCCGCACATGAACCACATTGGCGGCGACGGCTTCTGGCTGATCCGCGAGCCCAACGGCCGCGTGCGCGCGCTGATGGGCGCCGGCCGCGCCGGCTCGAAGGCGAATGTGCGCTTCTATCGCGACGCCGGCTTCGACGAGATCCCGGCGCGCGGCCCGTTCGCGGCGCTGACCGTGCCCGGAGCGGTCGCCGCCTGGGCGCTGGCGCAGGAGGCGGCGAAGGCGGCGGGCGGCAAGATGCCGCTCGATCTGCTGCTCGGCGGCGCGATCAGCCATGCGCGCGAGGGCTATGTCGTCACGCGCAGCCAGGCGGCGCTGACGAAAGAGAAATACGCCGAGCTTGAAACGGCGCCGGGATTCATCCAGGCCTTCCTCGATTCCGGCAAGCAGCCGGAGGTCGGCGCGCGGCTCAAGCAGAGCGCGCTCGCCGCCACGCTCGACCATCTCGCCCATACCGGCCTCGACGATTTCTATCGCGGCGACGTCGGCCGCGAGATCGCGGGCGATCTCACCCGCATCGGATCGCCGGTGACGCGCGAGGACCTCGTGGCTTTCCGCGCGACGGTCGAGGCGCCGTTGTCGGTCGCGGCGCAATGGGGCGCGCTCTATAACGCGCCGCCGCCGACGCAAGGCTTGGCGTCGCTCATCATCCTCGCGCTGTTCGAGCGCCTGCGCGTCGAGAAGGCCGAGACCTTCGAGCATGTGCACGGCATCGTCGAGGCGACCAAGCGCGCCTTCCGCGTGCGCGACCGCGTCGTCACCGATCCGGACCGCATCACGACGCCCCTCGATCGCTTCCTCAGCCCGGCCTTCCTCGACGAGCAGGCCGGCAAGATCGATCGCCGTCGGGCGGCCAGGTGGCCCGCGCCTCATGGCGAGGGCGACACGATCTGGATGGGCGCGGCCGACGCGTCGGGTCTCGTCGTCTCCTACATCCAGTCGATCTACTGGGAGTTCGGCTCGGGCTGCGTTTTGCCCTCGACCGGCATCCTGATGCAGAACCGCGGTGCGAGCTTCTCGCTCGAGCCAGGTGCGGTGAACGCGCTGGCGCCGGGGCGGCGGCCGTTCCACACGCTCAATCCCGCGCTCGCGGCGCTCAAGGACGGCCGCGTCATGGCCTACGGCACGATGGGCGG
>JBQCFB010000373.1:0-3129 GCA_051959715.1 Pseudolabrys sp. | reverse complement strand
CTCTCGTTCGCGCGTCGCGTCACGCAAGGGTCGATCCGCGTCGTCGACCTCACCGCGACGCTGTCGCAGGAATTCCCGACCATCGTGCTGCCGCCGGAGTTCGGCCAGGCGGCGCCGTTCCGCATCGAGGAGATCTCGCGCTACGACGAGCGCGGCCCGGCCTGGTACTGGAACAATTTCTCGGTCTCCGAGCACGCCGGCACGCATTTCGACGCGCCGATCCACTGGATCTCCGGCAAGGACCTGCCGAACAACGCCGTGGACACCATCGATCCGCGCAACTTCATCGCGCCGGCGTCGGTGATCGACTGCTCGAAAGAGAGCGCCGATCCCGATTTCGTCGTGACGGTCGAATTCATCGAGGCGTGGGAGAAGAAGCACGGCCGCATCGCCGCCGGCGATTGGGTGCTGCTGCGCACCGACTGGTCGAAGAAGCCGTTTCGCGACTATGCCGGCATGGGTGACGACGGCGCGCACACGCCGGGCCCGGCGCCGGCGACGGTGAAGTGGTTGGTCGAGGAGCGCGACGTGCACGGCTTCGGCACCGAGACCATCGGCACCGATTACGGCCAGGCGCAGCACTTCAACCCGCCCTATCCGGCGCACTTCTACATGCACGGCAAGGGCCGCTACGGCCTGCAATGCCTGACCAATCTCGACAAGCTGCCGGCGAAAGGCGCGGTGATCGTGTCGGCGCCGTTGAAGATCAAGCAGGGCTCGGGCAGCCCGCTGCGCGTGCTGGCGCTGGTCGAGGAGGCGGCATGAGCGGCAAGGTCGCCATCGTGACGGGGGGCGCGTCCGGCATCGGCGCCGCGATCGTGCGCGCGATGCTCAACGCCGGCACCGAGGTCGTCGTGCTCGACCGGCAATCTCCGAAGGAGACGCACGCGAAGCTGCACGCGCTCACCGTCGATCTGTTCGACAACGCCGCTCTGGCCAAGGCGGCCGGCGGCGTCGCTGCGCGATTCAAGGTGACGCACCTCGTGCACAATGCGGGCACCATTCGCCCGGCCTCGATCGAGGAGACGAAGAGCGAGGATCTCCAGGCGCTGGCGCAGCTGCATCTCGGCGCCGCTCTGACGCTGACGCAGGCCGTGCTGCCCGGTATGAAGGAACGCCGCTTCGGCCGCATCGTGCTGATGTCGACGCGCGGCGCGCTCGGGCTCGCCAATCGCACCGCCTACGGTTCGACCAAGGCCGGCGTCATCGGCCTGACGCGAAGCTGGGCGCTCGAGCTCGCGCCCTTTGGCATCACCGTCAACGCCGTCGCGCCGGGGCCGATCGGCGATACCGACATGTTCCGCGGCGTCATCCCGCCCGGCGATCCGCGCGAGCAGACGCTCGCCGCGGCGATCCCGGTGAAACGCCTCGGCAAGAGCGACGACGTCGCCCGCGCAGTGATGTTCTTCGTCGATCCGGAGAACAGTTTCGTCACCGGCCAGACGCTTTACGTCTGCGGCGGCTCCAGCGTCGGCTCGATCGTCATCTAATGTAGAAAGCTGTCGACGGTCTTGAGCGCGCCGGCGAGCGCGACGCCGTCCTCGTCCTTGAGCGCCGCTTCGCGCAGCCGGCGCACCCATTCGGCGGCGTCGGGCCGGCCTTCGAGCTTCGCGGCGCCGGCCATGACGCGGTCGAACTTCGACAGGCCGCGCGCATGCGTGTCGGAATAGCCCTTCACCAGCCGGCGCGTGTTGACGAGCTCGACGGCGAGATCGTAGTCGCGCGGCGCGGCGGCGTTCACGCGCGCCAGCCAGGCGTCGCGATGCGCGACTTCATTGGCATGGCGCAAGGTGCCGCGGCGGAAGCGCTTCATGCCGGCCATGAGATAGAGCGGCAGAAACCAGCGCAACGTCGTCGTCCGCACGCGGCGGCCTCGGTTGACGATGCGGTCGAGCGCGCGGAACAGGCTCGGACGGTTCTCGATGAAGCGGCCGAGCCATGCGGGGAGGGAGCCGGCAACCTCGTCCATGCGCGGATGCATGAACTCGGTCGTGTGCACGAGCTGGTCGTCCGGAACGCCGATCTCGCCGCGGACGCGGGCGAAGCGCGTGGCGCGCGTCTTCAAATCGGCGACGCGATAGACGTCGTCATAGGCCATGGCGACGGCGAGGTATTTCGCCGCGGCGGTCGTGAGCGCGTAGCCTTTCGATGCGTCGTCCAGCCGCAGGACGCCGCCGAGCAAAGCGAGATACTCCTCGCCATAGGCCATGTCCTGGAAATCGACGACACGATTCAGCCCCGCCGACAGCATGGCGTGCGTCTCGGCCGGAAACATGGCCTGCGCGCGTGCAAGCAATGCCGCATAGGCCTTTCCCGGCGCCGCGACGGCCGGTGCAATCTTCTCCGGCGCGGCCACCGGCGCCGCGATGGGAGCCTGCGCGCTCTCATAACCCAGCGCGAAGCCGCGCAGGCTCGCCTCGACGCCGATGCCGGCTTCGCGGATCGTCGCTTCGTAAGCTTCGCGCGCAAACGGCAGCGCGCCCGCGCCGGCCATTGCGCCGAACATCACCGCCGAGATCGCCGCGCCGCTTTGCTCGGCCGCGGCAGCCATGTCGAAGGCGACGAGCCGCTTCGACGCCGCTTCCGCGGCGGCGACGACCGTGTCCGAATCGCCGATGCCGTCGCCGGGCGTCTGTTTCTCGACCACGGCATAGGCGCGGTGCGTCGAGGCAATTAATGTGGTGCGGTCGGGCGTCACCAGCCCGCGCTGGATGGCCCGGCCGGCCTCCATGAACTCGGCGCCGATGACGACGTCGACTTCGCCCGGCACGGCCATCAGCGACAGCACGGGCCTTAAGCCCTCCGGCGCATCGGCCGGCAGCGGCAGCGCCTCGATGTAATAGACGGTTGCGCCGGTGCGCTGCGCGACGCCCGGCACCGAGGTCGATTGCGGCACCCAGCGCTGCGCCTCGCACAGCGCCACGATCCAGTCGACCAGCACGCCGCCGCCCTGGCCACCCATCGCCAGCACGGCGATGGCCAGCGGTCTGGTGGTGTCGAGCGCGGTACGAGAGGATTCGACGTTCATGTTACGAGAAGACCGGCATGCGCTTCGCGCGGCGTGCCTGGAGCCAGCCGATCACGCTCGCGCTGATGCGCGCGGCGAAGCGCTCGAAGGCGCCCGGATTG
>JBQCFB010000372.1:0-3721 GCA_051959715.1 Pseudolabrys sp. | reverse complement strand
GCCGCCTACGGCCATTTCGGCCGTCAGCCGGAAAAGGACGGCGGCTTCTCGTGGGAGAAGACCGACCTCGCCTCGCAGATCAAGAGCGCGGTGAAATAGCCCTCGTTTTCGTTCGGCTCCAACACGACTAAGCTTGTCATGGCCGGGCTCGTCCCGGCCATCTCGCTTAGGGGCGCACGTCATTGCCAGATGAATCGGGATCACCGGGTCACGCCGCTTCGCGGCGGCCCGGTGATGACAAGGAAGGGGCGCAACGCGCCTTCTTCGGCCGCCGCAAGGGCCACGCGCTCAAGCCGCGGCAGGCGGCGCTGTTCGACACGCTGCTGCCGAAGGTCGGCATCGACCTGACGCAACCTGCGCCGGCCGATCTGCGCGCGCTCTTTCCCGGCGTCGACGAGGTGCGGCTGGAGATCGGCTTCGGCGGCGCCGAGCATCTGATCGCGCAGGCGCAGGCGAATCCTAACGTCGGCTACATCGGCACCGACGGCTTCCTCAACGCCATCGCCAAGGCGCTCGTCGCGATCGACGACACCAAGCTCGGTACTGTCCGGCTGTTTCACGGTGACGCCAGCGCGCTGATCGACTGGCTGCCGCCGGCGTCGCTGACGCGCATCGATCTCTTGTATCCCGATCCGTGGCCGAAGCGGCGGCACTGGAAGCGGCGCTTCGTGCAGGACGAGAGCCTGACGCGGCTGGCGCGGCTCTTGAAAAGCGGCGGCGAATTCCGCTTCGCCACCGACATTGCGAGCTATGCCGAGCACGTGCTGATGCGCATCTTGCGCTCGGACGATTTCATATGGACCGCGCGTATCGCCGATGACTGGCGCAAGCCTTGGGACGGCTTCGTACGCACGCGCTACGAGGCGAAGGCGATCCGCGAGGGCCGCACGCCGGCGTACTTCATTTTTCGGAAGACGTGAGGCGCGCTCACTCCCCGGTGCCCTGGCGCACCTGCCAGAAGCGGACGACGCGCTGCGCGGTCGCCGGGGTGAGCCGCTCGAAATTCTCGAACGCGGCCTGCAACACCTGCGTCGACGGCTTCGTTCCCGGACGCGATGAAATCACGGCGCGCACCGTCGGCCAGCCGAAGCCGGCCGCGCGCGCCAGGATCAGCACCGGGTCGGCGCGCTCGCCGTTCATCAGCCGATCGACGATCTCGACTGGCACGGCGCACAGGGTGGCGAGCGCGGCGATCGTCTCTTCGTACTTGCCCGCCTCGGCGAAGGTGACGATCTCCGCCTCTGTGAGTTTGCCGTCCTTGTGCATCTGCCGCACGGCGGCGAGCGCCGCGGTGTAGTTGCGCGGCGCGGCGCGGGCGCCGACCTCGTCGGTGACGCGCGCGAGGATCTTGCGGATTTCGGCCTGCGTCTCCGGCTTGGCCTGCGCGAGGAGCCGCTTCTGCACGACGTCGCTCGCCTGCATCAGCAGCGTGCGGAACAGGCGCGGCGGAATGTCGGTGCGCATGCCGACCTTCTCGGCGAGCACGCCGTCCTGCTCGGCGCGCTTGACCAGGGTGCTGAAGGCGTCTTCGGACAACCTGGCCGCAGCGTTGGTGGCGATCGAGCGCGACACGTCGCGGTCGCCGCGCGCGACGATGACGTCGGCCAGCGCCTCGCTGACCGCGCCGCGCGCCGACAGCGCAAGCAGATGCGCCTGACCTTTGGTCTCGGCGATGCGGATGAGCTCGGGATCGGGGATGTGCCCCTGCTTGAGCAGCGGCTCGGCGACATCGATGTCGTCGGAGCCGGCAAGCCGCGTGACGACCTTGACCGGCGCGTTGACGATGGGCGCGAGCTTGCGCGAAAGCTCGGCGAGTGCCTTCGCCTCGATTTCCTCGATGAGATAGCCGATGACGTCGTCGAAGACGGCGACATGCTCGTCCCTGAAGGCGGGAGCGCCGTCGAGGAACAGGCCGGTGATGCGCCGCAGCGTCTCGGCCCGCTTCTCCGCGGAGCCGTGCTGGACGACCTCTTCCAGCTCGGGAAGCAGGGAAGCGGGGGCAGCACCCATACGGAACTCGCGAGACCCATCAGGAAACGGACCGCGGCCGCGGTCTTAGCCAAATTTAAACGGCGATTCTGAAGGAAAAGTTAGCCCTGACGCAGAGAGTTCGGCCTTGCGCCGGATCGAAAAACCGCTATATTTCGGGCTGTAAGCATACACCCTCATAACCAAATCAGGTTTGTGAGAGTGGGTCCTTCCGGGGGCCCGCTCTTTTTCGTTACCAAATGGTGTCCAACGAGACGCAGGCGGCACACACCGCCACAGCACAGGATGACGAGCCGCGGCTGATCGTCGAGCCGGGGCTGCCGGCGCGCGTCGCCGCGATCATCGAGCCCGTGCTCGGCCAGATCGGCTTCCGGCTGGTGCGCGTGCGCGTCTCCGCCGCCGAAGGCTGCACCGTCCAGATCATGGCCGAGCGGCCGGACGGGACCCTGACCATCGACGACTGCGAGGACATTTCGCGCGCCTTGTCGCCGGTCCTCGACGTCGCCGACCCGATCGAAAAGGCCTACCGGCTGGAGGTTTCCTCGCCGGGCATCGACCGGCCGCTGGTCCGCAAGTCCGACTTCGACCGCTATTCCGGTCACCTGGTGCGGATCGAGATGGCGGTCGCGGTCAACGGCCGCAAGCGCTTCAAGGGCACGCTCGCCGGCACCGAAGGCGATCTGGCGCGGCTTGTCCGCGACGAGGCGCCCGAAGGCGAAGAGGCGGCCGTCAGCCTGCCGATCGAAGAGATGAGCGAAGCAAAGCTGGTGCTCACCGACGAACTGGTGACCGAGGCTCTGCGGCGCGAGAAGGCGGCCAAGCGCGAACGGCGCGCGGCCAAACGCGAAGAAAGACGCGAAGTCAGACAATCCCGGCAGCGGCCGCAGCGGCCTGCCGTCAAAGGAGGAGAGTGAGCTATGGCTGTCAGCGCCAACAGGCTCGAGCTTTTGCAGATCGCCGACGCGGTCGCGCGCGAGAAGTCGATCGACCGCGGCATCGTCATCGCCGCCATGGAGGACGCGATCGCGAAAGCGGCACGCTCGCGCTACGGCGCCGAGACCGACGTGCACGCCGAGATCGAACCGAAGACCGGCGACCTTCGCCTGACGCGCCACATGCTGGTGGTCGAAGCGGTCGAGAACCCGTCGAACCAGATCACCGTCGACGACGCGCGCAAGCGTCACCCCGCCGCGCAGGTCGGCGACACCATCGCCGATCCGCTGCCGCCGCTTGAATACGGCCGCATCGCCGCGCAATCGGCCAAGCAGGTCATCGTGCAGAAGGTGCGCGAGGCCGAGCGTGACCGTCAGTACGCCGAGTACAAGGATCGCATCGGCGACATCGTCAACGGCATCGTCAAGCGCGTCGAGTACGGGAACGTGGTGGTCGATCTCGGCCGCGGCGAGGCCATCGTGCGGCGCGACGAACTGCTGCCGCGCGAAGTGTTCCGCAACGGCGACCGCATCCGCGCCTATATCTACGACGTGCGGCGCGAGCCGCGCGGGCCGCAGATTTTCCTGTCGCGCACGCATCCGCAATTCACCGCCAAGCTGTTCGCGCAGGAAGTGCCGGAAATCTACGACGGCATCGTCGAAGTGAAGGCGGTCGCCCGCGACCCCGGCTCGCGCGCGAAAATCGCCGTTATTTCACGTGATTCCAGCGTCGACCCGGTTGGCGCCTGCGTCGGCATGCGCGGCTCGCGCGTGCAGGCGGTCGTGAACGAATTGCAGGG
>JBQCFB010000371.1:0-3036 GCA_051959715.1 Pseudolabrys sp. | reverse complement strand
GACACCGGTATTGCCGATGCGGATGCTGGTGAAGAGGTCCTTGCTCTTCGTCTCGACATACATCGAGTGATCGCCCTTGGCGCCGAACCCGCCGAGGAGATCGGCCGGGATCGTGCCGGTGGCGTAGGTGACGAGATCGTCGTCGTCGTGCTGGCTCGAGGCGACGATGTTGAGCTTGGCCTCGATCCCCGCGGCGCGGACAGTGACGCTGCGCACCGCGGACGGCAGCGGCGCGTCGTCACCCTGATGGCGGTGCTCGATATAGACCGCGTTGTAGCCGCCGTCGGTTGCGCAGGCGAGCTGCAGGTCGAAGCTGCCAATGTCCTCGCCCTGCACGGTCAGCGGATGGCGGCGCGCGAGCGCGGCCGTTCCGGACTGATCGACGACGCCCCAGGTCCGCTCGCTGATCTCGGCGAAGGGTGCGGGCGCGTCCATGAGCTTGACCGGCTGCACCTGCGCCGCAGCCGGCTGAGCGGCGGCGACGGTCGCCTTCGCGGCGAGAGGCGCGGACTCCACGCCCATGCGCGCGATCTCGGCGCGAGTCATCGTGTGCATCGGCTCCCATGGCGGGATGCGCAGCGCGAGGTCGAGCATCTCCATCGAGCCGCCCATCTCGGCGGTGTAGATCGCGAGCTTGCCGATGTCGCGCTGGACCAGAACGAGATCCTCGGCCGAATAGGATGCCGCGGTCGGATCCTCGCGCCGGTCGCCCAGCCAGATCTGGTGCACCATCACGCGCGCTTCCGGCGGCACCGAACGCTGGATGCCGGCGAGCAGCACGAAGGAACACATCGACTCGCAATCGGCATGCGGATCATAGATGCCGCGCGGCGCTTCCCCTGGCGCCGGCTTCATGTCGGTGACATGGCCGATCGTGGTGTCGAGGCCGAGCTTGCGGATGTCGCGGCCGAGCGCCATGGCGCCGTGCACGGAACCGCCTTCGGACTCCAGGACGACCAGCGCGCCCTTGAGGTTCAAATTTTTTGCAAAGTTCCGGAACTCGGTCGGGGTGTCCGCCGTTATTGCGCCGGATGCGACGACGTAGGTTCTGCACGTCGTGCCGCACACCTGCGCCGGCCCCTGCTGCCGCAGGGCGAAATGCATTGGCCCGTTTCCACCCGACGCGCCGCTGGCTGCCGGGAACACGAGGAGTGTTGCCGCGCTTAGAAACGCGGCTGCCGCCGTGAGGGAACGAAGCATCTTTCCCCTTTCTTCTCTGTGCCGCCGCAAGCTTCGGCTTGCAGGCGCATTCGCGCGCGTGGCACGAAGCCAAATCGCAGCGCACAGGCCCCCCGGTCTGTCATGTCAAAATTAAATCGGCGAGCGACGGGGGGTCTAGTCAAAAATAGTGGCTATCCAAAGACGGGTGGCCAACAAACGAGCAGTTCCAATACGTTGGAACTTGTCGGCCAAAGTATTGTAGTCTTTTCCATCTTCGTCATATCGCGCGTCGGCGTGGAACTTCCGTGCGCTGGAACCGGATCATCCCGTGAGCACTGACCCTGTGTCTCCCGCGCAACGCCTCGCGCGTCTGCCGCGAATCGTGGGCCGCGCCCTCGTCACGCTCTACCGCCACACCCTGTCGCCCGTGATCGGCCCCCGCTGCCGGCACCTGCCGAGCTGCTCCGACTATGCCGAGCAGGCGATCACCCGCTTCGGACTATGGGCGGGGTCGTGGATGGCGCTCGCGCGCATCCTGCGCTGCCATCCCTGGGGCACGCACGGGCTCGATTTCGTGCCGGCGCATTTGCCGGGCACGGCGCACTGGTACACGCCATGGCGCTATGGCCGCTGGCGCGGGACGCAAGAGACGCCGTGAACCGGACGATCAGAAAGCGGGTGGCCGTACCTCGCCCCATGCCGCCACACCTGCAACCGTGGCAATGAGGGGCGCGATGCGATCGGCAACCGATCCCGTTCCGATGCACCGGCAGGACTGGGCGCTGCTCGTCCTGCTCTCGGTGCTGTGGGGCGGCTCGTTCTTCTTCAACGGCGTCGCCTTGCACGAAGTGCCGCCGCTCACGGTCGCTTTCGTGCGCGTTGGCGGCGGCGCACTGTGCCTGCTGGCCGTGATCAAGCCGCTCGGCGGCAAGCTGCCGGCGCGCCTCGCCGACTGGTGGCCCTTCGCGGTGATGGGCCCCGTCAACAACGTCATTCCGTTCTCGCTGTTTCTGATCGCGCAGACGATCGTGTCGAGCGGCCTTGCGGCCGTGCTCAACGCGACGACGCCGTTGTTCGCCGTGCTCGTGATGGCCGCGGCCGGCGAGGAGCGCCTGACCGGTCGCCGCATCGCCGGCGTGCTGATCGGCATTGGCGGCGTCGCGCTGCTGCGCGCGCCGGGCCTGTCCGTTGCCGCGCAAGCGACCGGCATTGCGCTGTGCCTCGTTGCCGCGTTGAGCTACGGCTTTGCCGGCTACTGGGGGCGCCGCGCGCTGTCCGGCGTGCCGCCGCTCACATCGGCCGCGGGCCAGCTCATCTGCTCGACGCCGATCATGGCGATCCTCGCCGCCTGCGCCGAGCGCCCGTGGACGCTGCCCCTGCCCGGCGCGGCGACATGGGCGGCGCTGTTCGGCCTGGCGACCCTGTCGACGGCGCTCGGCTACATCCTGTTCTTCCGCATCCTCAACCGCTCCGGCGCGGTCAACGTCGTGCTGGTGACGCTGCTCATCCCGGTGACGACGATCCTGCTCGGCCATTTCGTACTCGGCGAGGCGCTGTCGCTGCGCGAGATCGCCGGCGCGCTGGTGATTGCCGCGTCGCTTCTGGTGATTGACGGGCGGGTTTTCGCCCTGCTCCGCCCCGGCGCGCGGCCGGAAAAGGCCTGAGCGGCGCCGGTTCCGGCGGTTGCAATCGCCGGACGGCTTGGATATCTCCTGCGCCCAACGCTTACCTGCATTCGTAGGCAGCGAGTGAGCAACAGGAGACCCGAATGGTCACGCTGACCTTCCCCGACGGCGCGCGCCGTGAATTCCCCCAAGGCACCACCGGCCTCGACATCGCCAAGGGCATCTCGCCCTCGCTGGCCAAGCGCACCGT
>JBQCFB010000370.1:0-2975 GCA_051959715.1 Pseudolabrys sp. | reverse complement strand
GCAAGGCGCTGTAGGCCGGCTTTGCCGGCGGCGAACCTTCGCTTCGCGGCTTGCGAATTGTCGCACAGGCGCGCGGAACTAGCCTGATCGCCATCGGGCAGGAAAGGGCGATTCACATGTGGCACGACCGGCGGCTCCTCGACCTGTTCGGTATCGAGCACCCGATCCTGCTCGCGCCGATGGCCGGTGCGATGGATGTTGCACTGGCCGTGGCGGTGGCGAATGGCGGCGGACTGGGCTCGTTGCCGGCCGCAATGCTCGATGCCGGCAAGCTGCGCGACCAGGTCGTCGCGTTCCGCTCGGCCGCGCCAGGCAAGCCGGTCAACCTGAACTTCTTCTCCCACACGCCGCCGGTGCCGAACAATGCGCGCGAACACGCCTGGCGCGAGGCGCTCAAGCCCTATTACGTCGAGTTCGGGATCGATCCGAACGCGCCGGTGCCGGTATCGAACCGCGCGCCGTTCGACGAGGCGTTCTGCGGCGTCGTCGAAGAGCTCACGCCTGAGGTCGTGAGCTTCCATTACGGACTGCCGGAAGCGTCGCTCGTCGCTCGCGTGAAGGCGGCCGGCGCGAAGATCATCTCGTCGGCGACGACGGTCGCTGAGGCTACCTGGCTCGACGAGCATGGCTGCGACGCGATCATCGCGCAGGGCTTCGAGGCCGGCGGTCACCGCGGCAACTTCCTCTCCGACGACATGTCGAACCAGGTCGGTACCTTCGCGCTTGTGCCGCTCGTCGCCGATGCGGTGGAGGCGCCTGTGATCGCCGCCGGCGGGATCGCCGATGCGCGCGGCATCGTCGCCGCGCTGGCGCTCGGCGCCGCCGGCGTTCAGATCGGCAGCGGCTACCTGCACTGTCCGGAATCCAAGGTGTCGGCGCCGCACCGGGAGCTTCTGCGCAGCGCGCGCGGTCGCGACATGGTCGTCACCAATGTCATGACCGGGCGGCCGGCGCGCGGCTTCGTGAACAGGGTGATGCGCGAACTCGGGCCGATCAGCCCGGTCGCTCCGGCTTTCCCGCTTGCGGGCGGGGCGCTCGCGCCGCTCGCCGAGAAGGCGCGGGCGCAGGGGTCGGGCGATTTCTCGAACATGTGGGCCGGACAGGGGGCAGCGCTCGGCCGGGAACTGCCGGCCGCTGACCTGACCGCCCGCCTCGCCGCGGAGACGCAGGACCTGATGCGCCGCATGGCTCCCTAAGCCTCGCATTGCGAGGCCGAACGGCCCTCTGCTATACGCGGGCCGAAATCGCCCCGAGGCCGTTCATGTCCGTCGACGCAGCCGCCGTCCGCCGCATCGCGCATCTCGCCCGCATCGCGGTCGCCGAGGATGAGGTTGAGCATCTGCGCGGCGAGATCAACGCCATCCTCGCCTTCGTCGAGCAGCTCGACGAGGTGGACGTGACCGGCGTCGAGCCGATGACCTCGGTCACGCCGATGGCGATGAAGAAGCGTGCCGACGTCGTCACGGACGGCGAGATTGCCGACGATATCGTGCGCAACGCGCCGCAGACGGAAGACAACTTCTTCCTCGTCCCCAAGGTCGTGGAATAGGTCATGTGCCTCGCATGTGAACAAGGCGACCTGGAACAGCGCTGGGCGATGATCGAGACCATCTCGCATGGTCGTTTGCCCGAGGGGCATACGGCCGAAGACCTGCGCGCGATGGGTCTGCCAGTGCCGGGCGAGCTCTACCGCGAGACGCAGGCCGACGGGACGATCCTCATCAGGCAGGTCGCGCCCTCGGCCGTCCCCCAATTCGTGTGCGACACGCCCGACCGATGACCGACCTCACGTCCCTTACTCTGGCCGAAGCACGCGACGGCCTGCGCGCGAAAAAGATTTCCGCGACCGAGCTCGCGAGTGCGCATGTCGAGGCGATCGCGAAGGCGCGCGACCTCAATGCCTATGTCCTCGAGACGCCGGAGCGCGCCGCCGAGATGGCGAAGGCATCGGACGCGCGCATCGCCAGGGGGGAAGCGGGTCCGCTCGAGGGCATTCCGCTGGCGGTGAAGGACCTGTTCTGCACGCAGGGCATCCGCACGACCGCCTGCTCGCGCATCCTCGAGAACTTCGTGCCGACCTACGAGTCGACGATCACGTCGCAGCTCTGGCGCGACGGTGCGGTGCTGCTCGGCAAGACCAACAATGACGAGTTCGCCATGGGCTCGTCCAACGAGACCTCGCATTTCGGCCCGGTGTCGTCGCCGTGGCGGCGGAAGGGCGCGAACACGCCGCTGACGCCGGGCGGCTCCTCGGGCGGCTCGGCCGCCGCGGTCGCAGCGCAGCTCTGTCTCGGCGCGACCGGCACCGACACCGGCGGTTCGATCCGCCAGCCGGCGGCCTTCACCGCTACGGTCGGGATCAAGCCGACCTATGGCCGCTGCTCGCGCTGGGGCATCGTCGCCTTCGCCTCGTCGCTCGACCAGGCCGGCCCCTTCGCCAGGACCGTCCGCGACGCCGCGATCATGCTGCGTTCGATGGCCGGTCCCGACGCCAAGGACACGACCTGCGCCGACCTTCCCGTGCCGGACTACGAGGCTGCGGTCGGCCGCTCGGTGAAGGGCCTGCGCATCGGCATCCCGAAGGAATACCGGCTCGCCGGCATGCCGGCCGAGATCGAGACCTTGTGGGAGCAGGGCAAGGCCTGGCTGAAAGCGGCCGGCGCCGAACTCGTCGACATCTCGCTGCCGCATACCAAATACGCGCTGCCGGCCTATTACATCGTGGCGCCGGCCGAGGCCTCGTCGAACCTCGCGCGCTATGACGGCGTGCGCTACGGCCTGCGCGTCCCGGGCAAGGATATCACCGGCCAGTACGAAGCGACGCGCGCCGCCGGTTTCGGCGCCGAGGTGCGCCGCCGCGTCATGATCGGCACATACGTGCTCTCGGCCGGCTATTACGATGCCTATTACTTACGTGCTCAGAAGCTGCGCACCCTCATCAAGCGTGACTTCGAGCAGGCCTTCGACGCCGGCAT
>JBQCFB010000369.1:0-9940 GCA_051959715.1 Pseudolabrys sp. | reverse complement strand
GAGGTCTTGGTGCAGTGCGGTATCGGACATCCCGGCAAAATGGCACGGATGCCCGGCAGCGCCAATGCGGGCGTTTGCGGAGGCGAAGAGGCCCCGGCGGGGGGCTGCCGGGGCCTCTTGCTGCTCAGTGTCCGTCGTTGACGCTGGGCTTGCTGGAGCCGCTCTGGCCATAGGCGCCGCCCGAACTCCCCGGGCTGTCCGGCCCCATGGACGAGGAGCCGTGCTCCATCGATCCCGAGGACTGGCCGGTGGTGCCGTTGTGCATCCGCCCGGGGTTCTGCGACGGCCGGTTCATGCGGCTTTCGCGCGACCCGGAGCCGGTGGTCGCCGATCCCTGTTCCTGCCGGTCGTTCATGGTCACGCCGAGGGCCGCGAGCGTCTGCTGATCGAGCTTTCCGTTGCCCTGGATGTTCTGCTTCTGCTGGAAGTCCTTGACCGCGGCCTCCGTCTGCGGACCCCACTTGCCGTCGGCATGCTTGATGTCGGCGCCGTTCTTCTCGAGCGCGGTCTGCACCCGGCGGATCTGCTGCGTGCTGAGCGTCGACGGATCGACGCTGCTTTGGCTCTGCGAATTCATCTGCGTCTGGTCGGCTGGCGTCGTCGTCTTCATGTCGCTCGACTGCGCCATGGCAGGCAGCGACAGGGCGATGGTTGCGACCGTCGCGAGCATGAGTTGTTTCATCGTACGTCTCCAATCCTGGTGCGCGTTCCGGCGCGCGTTGTGCGGATAACGAGGATGCGCTTGGCAGCGTCACCCCTCGGAGAGCCAACGCCGCGTTGCCCGGATCGTTCGGGCAGATGGGCGAGATGTCACGTTGATGAACGAGATGAACGACATAGAAGTCGGCGAGCGTACTGTTCCGCGCGATGCGGCGGCGCCGTGTCAGCGCGGCGGCAGCTTCTCGATCTTCTCGTGCGCGAAACGTGCGGCCGCTTCGCTCACGCGCGTTCCGGCAATGACCAGATCGGGCGCGATCTCCGCGAGCGGGATCAGCACGAAGGCGCGCTCGAACAGGCGCGGATGCGGCAGGATCAATGCTTCATCATTCAACGAAACATCGGCGTAAGCGAGGATGTCGATGTCGCAGGTGCGCGGACCCCAGCGCTGTTCCCGCGCCCGGTCGCGGCCCAGCGCGCGCTCGACCTCGTGCGCGCGCGCCAGCAGCAGGTGCGGCGTCAGCGCGGTCTCGACCGCGATGCAGAGATTGACGAAGGGCGCCTGCTCGGTAACGCCCCAGGGCGCGGTACGGTAGTCGGACGAACTGGCCAGGAGGCGCACGCCGGCGCCGTCGCAGAGCAGGACGACGGCGCGGTCGAGAATGGCGCGGCTGTCGCCGACATTGCCGCCGAGCGCGATGAAGGCCCGGCTCATCGCCGCGTGGGGCGCATGCGCACGATGCGCACGCCGACATCGCTGAAGGTCGCGGCGACCGGCGCGTGCGGCTTGTGGATCGTCACCGCCACCTTCTGGACGCGCGGGAAGGCGGTGAGGACCGTATCGGCGACGCGTCCGGCGGCGGCTTCGATCAGCCGGTAACGATGGCCGAGAAAGGCTTCCGTGGCGCGGGTGACGACCTGGTCGTAGGAGACGGTGTCGGCGACCTTGTCGCTGCGCGCCGCGTCCGAGAGGTCGATGTCGAGCTCGATGTCGATCGAGAAGGTCTGCCCGACCTTGGCC
This sequence comes from Pseudolabrys sp., assembly GCA_051959715.1. Lineage (GTDB taxonomy): Bacteria > Pseudomonadota > Alphaproteobacteria > Rhizobiales > Xanthobacteraceae > Pseudolabrys. The sequence continues at coordinate 8,262 of JBQCFB010000369.1, read as the reverse complement.
TCGTGCGCCATCACCCCGTGATAGGCGTGCAGGGTGAGGCCCTTGATGAAGATGCTGTCGCTCATCGCGCGCCCTCGATGGCCTGCGTGACGCGCAGGGCCTGCACCATTTCATGCACGTCGTGCACGCGCAGGATCGCCGCGCCGTCGCGGGCGGCGATCAGGTGCGTGGCGATGGAGCCGCCGATGCGCGCGTCCGGTTCGGACGGCGAGAGCGAGGCGATGAACCGCTTGCGCGAGGCGCCGACGAGGAGGGGCAGGCCGAAGCGCCTGAACTCGGGCAGGTGGGCGAGGCAGAGGACGCTCTGCTCCGGCGTCTTGCCGAAGCCGATGCCGGGATCGAGCACGATCTTCTCCCGGGCGATGCCGGCCTGCGCCGCGATCTCCAGCGAGCGGGCGAAGAAGGCGGTCACGTCGGCGACGATATCGATGCCCGGGTCGGCCGCGTCGCGATTATGCATGACGATCACCGGCACGCCGCGCCGGGCGACCAGCGGCGCCATCGCGGCGTCGCGTTGCAGGCCCCAGACGTCGTTGACGATGCCCGCGCCCTGGTCGAGCGCCCAGGCGGCGACGTCGGCCTTGATGGTGTCGATGGAGACGGGGATGCCAAGTTTCACAACGGCGGGAAGCACCGGCTTCAGGCGCGCCAGCTCTTCGGACGCGCCGACGCCCTTGTTGCCGCCATAGGGACGCGTCGACTCCGCGCCGACGTCGAGGATGTCGGCGCCCTGATCGACCATCTCGCGCGCATGCGCGACGGCAATGGCCGGATCGATGAATTGCCCGCCATCGGAAAAGGAGTCCGGCGTCACATTGAGGATGCCCATGACGACCGGCCGGCCGCGCGCAATGAGCGCGGCGAGCGGAGCCGGCTCCGCGGGAGCGGTCATGGGGCTGGCGGACGTCATGGGGGCTGGCTTTGCGCCAGCGCCCCGGCGGCTGTCAAGGACGGGCCACAGGCGCGGGCTGGCTCAGTATCTGATCTTGAGCGGCAATTCGCGGGCGTTCTCGATCCAGCGCGCGACGACGCGCTCGGACGGCAGGAGGCGCACGAGTTTGCGCTTCCGATTGGCCTCGGCCATGGCCTGGGCGAGCTTCGCCGGGTTACGGACCTTCAGGTCCTTGACGGTGTCGACGCCGGCGGCCGCGAGCAGCTCGGCATATTCGCGGCTGACGCCCTTGACCCGCATGCGGTCGGCGCCGTTCGCCCAGCACAGGAGCTTGCGCGGATCGAGCCCGGTCTTCTCGGCCAGCGCGCGCCGCTGCTTCAGGGTGCACGCCTTGTCGAGCAGGCTCGCGGTCGAGCGGATGCCCTGCCGCTTCAGCATGGTCGCGACGCCGTCGTCGATGTCGGTGATATCGGTGATCGGATAAGGCATTGACCTGCGCCCCCCGCGCCGGCGCTTGAGGCGTCAGACGAATTGCGACAGGCCGGGAACGGCGCCGACGATCTCGCCGACGGCGTCCTCGCCCGCCTTCTCGCGCGCAAAGGCAAGCGTCTCGCGGGCGACGCCTTGAACCTGGCCCATCGACAGTCCGGCGGCCATCATCTTGGTGCCGGCGCCCATGATGCCGCCGAGCGAGAACATGCCGCCGCTCGACTCGCCCTCGTGCGCCTTCAAAAGCTCCAGTGCTCCTGGCACGCGCTCGAGAAGCGCTTCCACCTTGTCCGGCGGGCCCTCCTTGCGGAGGAATTCGAACATGATGGCGACGGATTTCTCGGCTGCGTCCCTATCGACACCGACATTGGCGACGAGCCTGGAGATGAGTTCGTCCATGGTCCCCTCATTCCCGCACTGGCGGCGAGTTCCGATCATATTGACCGTCATCGCGCGCCCTGACAAGCGCGCTGCTGTAACAACAAAGCAACCTCGTGTCGCGCTCCGCGGTCATTCCTTCAGTGACATTAGTCACACTGACGATCCTACGAAGGTCGAGACGGTGACGTGGTGCGGCAAGCGAAGCTTGATGTGACGATCGAGCGTGGGACGAAAATGCGCGAGCTTGCGCGAGGTTGCATACCGCCCGCGCCCTTTTCAGGGCGGGCATGCATTGCTAGCGTGATGCGCGAGAACGTCACTGGAGAGCCGAGCATGAGCACGATTGACGCCGTCCTGAGCCAGATCGACCGCGATTTCGATCAAAGCGTCGAACGGCTGTTCGCGCTTCTGCGCATCGCGTCGATATCGACCGATCCGGCCTACAAGGACCAGTGCCGCGCCGCCGCCGAGCATGTCGCCGCCGACCTGAAATCCATCGGATTTTCCTCGGAAGTCCGGCCGACGGCGGGCCACCCGGTCGTGGTGGCCAAGGCCAACGGCGTCAAAGGGCCGCGCGTCCTTTTTTATGGGCATTACGATGTCCAGCCGGTCGATCCGCTGAACCTCTGGAAGACGCCGCCCTTCGAGCCGCGCATCGATACCCTTCCCGACGGCCGCAAGATCATCGTGGCGCGCGGCGCCTGCGACGACAAAGGCCAGGCCATGACCTTCATCGAGGCCTGCCGCGCCTTCCACAAGGTCACGGGCAAGCTGCCGGTGCCGATCACGACGATGATCGAGGGCGAGGAGGAGTGCGGCTCAAAAAACCTCTTCTCGTTCGTCCGCGACAATGCCGACGAATTCAAGCTCGACCTTGCCCTCGTCTGCGACACGGCGATGTGGGACCCGAGCACGCCCGCCGTGACGACCTCGCTGCGCGGGCTCGTCTACGAGGAGGTGAAGATCACCTGCGCCGATCGCGACCTTCATTCCGGTGTGTTCGGCGGCGCGGCGCAGAACCCGCTACGCCTCCTGTCGAAGATCCTCGGCGCGCTGTGGGACGACGACGGCCGCGTCACCATTCCCGGATTCTATGACGGGGTGAAAGACCTGCCCGCCGACATCAAGTCCGATCTCGCCGCACTCGCCCTGACGGAGGAGAAATTCCTCGGGCCGATCGGTCTGAAGCATTCCTCGGGAGAGAAGGGCCGGCTTCTGATCGAGCAGATCACGACGCGGCCGACCGCGGAGATCAACGGCATGGTTGGTGGCTATACAGGGGAGGGCGCGAAGACCGTGATCGCTGGCGAGGCGAGTGCGAAGGTGTCGTTCCGGCTGGTCGGAGACCAGGACCCGCACAAGATCCGCGACGCCTTCCGCGCTTTCGTGCGCGCGCGGCTGCCGAAGGACTGCAAGGTGGAGTTCGGGGACTTCGGCGCCGCCCCGGCAATCCAGCTCGCCTACGACAATCCGGCGCTCACCAAGGCGCGCGCGGTGCTGGCGGAGGAGTGGGGCAACAAGGCGGTCACGGTCGGCGCCGGCGGGTCGATCCCGATCGTCGCCGACTTCAAGAACGTGCTCGGCATGGATTCGCTTCTGGTCGGCTTCGCGCTCGACGACGACCGCGTGCATTCGCCCAACGAGAAGTTCGACATCACGTCCTACCACAAGGGCATCCGCTCCTGGGCACGCATCCTGGACGCGCTGGCTCAGGGGTAGGCGGAAGGGACCCAAGCAAAAAGGCCGGGCATTGCCCGGCCTTTTTCGTTTCGGTGTCGCGAACGGCTCAGTAGCCGCGGCGGCGGACTTTCTTGGCCGCCTTGCGGGCGGCGTAGCGGGCGTCGCGCGCCGCCTTCTGGTCGGCGAGCAGCTTGAGTTCGGCGTCGGCCTTCTCCAGCGCGATCAGGCGCTCGAGCTCTTCCTGCTCCTTGCGCGCCTTCTCGGCCAGTTCCGCCTGGCGGGCCGCTTCGGCGGCGAGTTCCGCCTCGCGCGCCTTGCGAGCGGCTTCGCGCTCGGCATTGCGCTTGTCGCGCGCCTCGGCGATGGCGCGACGCTCGGCTTCGCGCTCGGCACGGCGCGGGTCTTCCGCGGCGGCGCGGAACTTCTCCAGCAGCGCCTTCTTGGCGGCGGCCGCGCTTTTGTGACGGTCGTTCAGGTCGGGAGTCTGGAAACTCATCGATTCTCCGGTGGGGTGGGTTTGCGCCGCGGGGCGGCGAATTCGGTGGTGGGTATGTATCCAGCGCGCGGCCGGTCCGCAAGCCGTCGCGAGCGAAGAGCCGTCATGCCGGAAATCCGCAGGGCTAGTTCTTCAACTTGTAGCCAGTTCGGAAGATCCACCAGACGATCGCGAGACAAATGGCGAGAAAGACGAGCGTCATCGCCAGGCTGATCGTGGGACTGACGTCGGCCACCTCGAAGAAGCTCCAGCGGAAGCCGCTGATCAGATAGACGACCGGGTTGGCGAGCGTGATCTTCTGCCAGAGCGGCGGCAGGACGTGGATCGAATAGAAGGTGCCGCCGAGGAAGGTGAGGGGCTGCACGACGAGGAGTGGCACGATCTGCAGCTTCTCGAAGCCGTCGGCCCAGACGCCGATGATGAAGCCGAGCAGGCTGAAGGTGACCGAGGTGAGCACCATGAAGGTGATCATCCAGAACGGATGGGCGATGTGCAGCGGCACGAACAGGACCGAGGTCGCCAGGATGATCAGGCCGAGGATGATGGACTTGCTGGCAGCGGCGCCGACGAAGCCGATGACGATCTCGAGGAATGAAATCGGCGCCGACAGGAGCTCGTAGATCGAGCCGACGAAACGCGGGAAATAGATGCCGAACGAGGCGTTCATGGTGCTCTGGGTGAGCAGCGTCAGCATGATCAGGCCCGGCACGATGAACGAGCCGTAGTTGACGCCCTCGATCTCCGAGATGCGCGTGCCGATTGCCGCCCCGAACACGACGAAATAGAGCGCGGTGGAGAGCACCGGCGAGACGATGCTCTGCGCCAGCGTGCGGCCGGTACGCATCATCTCGGTCGAGTAGATTGCGGCGATGGCGCGGAAATTCATGACGCGCTCTTTGGCTCGTTCCTGGTCTCGTTGACGAGACCGACGAAGATTTCCTCGAGGGACGACTGGTTGGTCTGCAGGTCACGGATGCGGACGCCGGCTTTTCCCAGCTCGCCCAGCAGCGTCGCGACGCCTGTCCGCTCGACCCGCGTGTCGTAATCGTAGATCAGCTCGTGGCCGTCGCCGCCGATCGCGAGATTGAAGGCGGACAGAGCGTCCGGGACCGCGGCGAGGCGGTCCGCCACCTGGAGGACGAGGCGCTTCTTGCCGAGCTTGCGCATCAGCTCGGATTTCTCCTCGACCAGGACCATCTCGCCCTTGTTGATGACGCCGACGCGGTCGGCCATGTCCTCGGCTTCCTCGATGTAGTGCGTGGTGAGGATGATGGTGACGCCGGAGGCGCGCAGGTCGCGGACGACCTGCCACATGTCCTTGCGCAGTTCGACATCGACGCCGGCGGTTGGCTCGTCGAGGAAGAGGATAGCCGGCTCGTGGCTGAGCGCCTTGGCGATCAGGACACGCCGCTTCATGCCGCCGGACAGCGTCACGACCCTGTTGTCGCGCTTGTCCCAGAGCGACAGGTCCTTGAGCACCTTTTCGACATAGGCCGGGTTCTTCGGCTTGTTGAACAGGCCGCGCGACATCGTGACGGCCGCCCACACCGTCTCGAATGGCGCCATCATGATTTCCTGCGGCACCAGGCCGATCAGCGCACGCGCGGCGCGATAGTCGGTGATGATGTCGTGGCCGTCGACGGTGACGCTGCCGCCGCTCGGGCGCAGGATGCCGCAGATGATACCGATGAGTGTTGTCTTGCCGGCGCCATTGGGACCGAGCAGGGCGAAGATCTCGCCGCGGCGGATGTCGAGGTTGATTTCCTTGAGCGCCTGGAAACCCGAGTCGTAGGTCTTGGTCAGGCGGGAGACGGAAATGATCGGCGACATGCGAAATGGCTGGGGCAAAATTTCAAGGACATGCGGGATGTAGGCCCTCGCCCCGAGTCCCGCCAGAGCCTGCGCCGGCCGCCGGTGGCTCGATGTTGCCGAAATGCAACGCGGTTCAGGCGGCGTCGGCCAGCGCCGTCAGGTCGTTCAGAACGCGCTCGGGTGCGAAGTCCGGATATTCGTCCGGGTTCTTCGCGCGGTTGATCCACTGCGCGTGGAAGCCGACCGACACCGCGGCCATGACGTCCCAGCGGTTCGACGAGACGAAGGTCACATCGCCGGGTTTGCATTTGAAGTGCTGCGTGACGAGGCCGTACACCTCGGGCCGCGGCTTGAACATCTTGAGCACGTCGACCGACAGCACGGCATCGAGATCATTACGTACGTTCGCGCCATCCACCGCCCCCTCCAGCATCTCCGGCGAGCCGTTCGAGAGGATGCCGGTCTTGTGGCCCTTGCTCTTGAGCATGCGCAGCGCGGCGCGCGCGTCGGGAAAGGCGTCGAGATTGAAATAGGCCTGCAACAATTGCGGCTTGAGCGCCATGTCGACCGATGGTGCGCGCGCGAGCGCGAAGTCGAGCGCGCGTTCGGTGAGCGTCCAGAACGGCGCGTAGCGGCCGGCCATGGTCAGCGTCCAGGAATATTCGAGCTGCTTGGTGCGCCAGATTTCGGACATGCGATCGGCGTCGGGTCCTGCCTTGTCGCGGAAACGGCCGATCGCCGCGTGCACATCGAACAGGGTGCCGTAGGCGTCGAAGACGTAAATGGACATGATCGCCTCAATGGTCGAAAATCAGGCCGCTCGATAGCATGCGTCCGGCGTGCGCGCATGACACCATGCCGTGAAGGATAGCTGAAATGGCGGATTGGTCGCAGACCTGGACCTTTTTCGAAGGGCAATGGCACGAGGGTAACGTGCCGCTCTGGGGCGTGCGCACGCACGCGATCTGGCTCGGCTCCTCCGTGTTCGACGGTGCGCGCGTGTTCGAGGGCGTCGCGCCCGATCTCGACCTGCACTGCACGCGCGTGAACGCGTCGGCCAAAACGATGCATTTGAAGCCGCTCGTATCGACCGATGAATGGCTGGCTCTTGTCCACGACGGCATCAAGAAGTTCGCGCCCGAGACCAAGCTTTATGTGCGGCCGATGTACTGGGCAGAGCGCGCGGGGCCGCAATCGCTGCCGGGCGATCCGGATTCGACACGCTTTGCGCTGTCGCTCTACGATACTCCGATGAAGGAGCCGACCGGCTTCTCGATCACGCTGTCGCCCTATCGCCGTCCGGCGCCGGAAACCGCGCCGCTCGACGCCAAGGCCGGGTGCCTCTATCCGAACAATGCGCGCGCCATGCTGGAGGCGCGTTCGCGCGGCTTCGACAACGCGGTCGTCTGCGATCTCGTCGGCAACGTCGCCGAGCTCGCCAATTCCAACCTGTTCATCGTCAAGGACGGCGTCGTGCGCACGCCGATCGCCAACGGCACCTTTCTCGCTGGCATCACGCGGCGGCGTGTCATCGGTCTATTGCGCGACGCGGGCATCGAAGTGCGCGAGGACGTCCTGCGCTACGCCGACGTCGCGGCCGCGGACGAACTCTTCTCCACCGGCAATGCCTCGAAGGTGCTGCCGATCACGCGGGTCGACGACCGCGCGCTGCAGCCGGGGCCGATCTATCGCAGGGCGCGCGAGCTCTACTGGGCCTACGCACACTCCTGAAAAGCAGAACGGCCGGCGATTGCGCGCCGGCCGTCCACATTCAATTCGCGTGAGACGTTACTTCGTGGCCGCCGTGAACATCTGCTCGACGTGCTCCCAGTTCACCATGTGATCGAGGAACGCCTTGAGATAGTCGGCACGGCGATTGCGGTAGTCGATGTAGTAGGAATGCTCCCACACGTCGCAGCCGAGGATCGGCGAGGCGCCGTGCACGAGCGGATTCTCGCCGTTCGGCGTCTTCATGATCGCGAGCTTGCCGTCCTTGACCGCGATCCAGGCCCAGCCGGAGCCGAACTGCGTCATGCCGGCCTGCGCGAAGTCTTCCTTCACCTTGGCGAGCCCGCCGAGGTCCTTGTCGATCGCCGCCTGCAGCTTGCCAGGGAGCTTGTCGCCGCCGCCGTTCGGCTTCATCCACTGCCAGAAGTGGATGTGGTTGTAGTGCTGGCCGGCATTGTTGAAGAGCCCCTGGTTCTTGCCGTAGGCGCCCTTCACGACCTCTTCGAGAGATTTGCCCTCGAGCCCCGAGCCTTCCAGGAGCTTGTTGCCGGTGTCGACATAAGCCTTGTGGTGCTTGTCGTGGTGATATTCGAGCGTCTCGCGCGACATATACGGCGCCAGCGCATCGTACGCATACGGCAGATCCGGCAGCTTGAACGACATCAGCTCCTCCTCGCGGCAAACTCTGTTTGAAAAACCCCTATCGCGTTGAACCCCGCCGTCCGGTCAGAGTTCCCGTGATGGAAATCTAATTAGGCTCTGCGCGCGCCGGCGGCAACCGGCG
>JBQCFB010000368.1:0-13357 GCA_051959715.1 Pseudolabrys sp. | reverse complement strand
TCGAGTTGCGTCAGTTCGAGGCCGAGACGCTCGGCGACGCGGTGCGTCGCGACATTGAGTTCGGCGCAGGTGCTGCGCGCAGAGCAGCCGGGATAATAAGCGAACTTCATGGCAGCCCCCGGCCGAGGATGCGCCGCGCAGGCGCGGCGGCGGCAGTTTTGATCGCGATGAGGGTTCGGAGCGGCGAGATCTTGCCGCGGATCAGCAGGCGGACGATGCGGCGCAGGCGCGTGAGCGCGCCGATGCCTTGCACGCGCAAGACCAGCGCGCCGGGATCGACACGTCCGCGCGCGGCCACGATCGCGCGCAAGGCCAGCGCGTGGTGCGCCATGGAGGGGACGAGGGCCGCTGCCTTCGCCTTGAGCGGCTCGATGACCTGGCTGACGATGGGGATGCCGGCGGGGCAGGCTTCCTCGCATTTGTAGCAGGATACGCAGTTGAAGATGCCTGTCCGCGCGAGGGCGCCGGCCACCTTCTCCTGGTCATTGCGCGGGTCGAGCGCGGTCTGACCGAGCTGCACCAGCGGCGCAGGACCGGCGAAATCGGTGAGGTCACCGAGACGGATCACGGGGCAGGCGGAGTAGCAGCACATGCAGCTGATGCAATCGAGCGCCTTGGAGGCGTTCTTCATCTGCCTGTGCGACAGCGGCTCGGGAAAGCCGGGATAGTCGACGTCGCGCTTGAGCCACGGCTCGAAACCCGCGACCTTGGCCTCGTACCGGCTCCGGTCGACGACGAGGTCGCGCACGACCGGCAGATTGCGCAACGGCTCGATCGTCATCTCCGGTTCGACCGCCTCCCAGCAGGCGAGCACCTCGCGGCCGTTCATGCGCACGGCGCAGGTGCCGCACATCTTCGAGCCGCAGAACCAGCGATAGGCGAGGTCCGTCGCGGCGTTTTCGGCGATCCAGTTGAGCGCGTCGAGGACGCGCATCGATGTCTGGTACGGCACGGTGAAGTCCTGGAGCCGGTCTGCGCGTCCTGCATCGTCGGAGCGCCTGATCCTGACGAGCACGGTCTCGCCCGGCGCCAGCCGTGCATTGCGCAGCGCCAGCGTATCGGCCCGCTCGGTCTGGCCCTGGCGGCTGGCGGAGGACAGCATGGGCGGGGCGACCGGCATCACCAGGCGACGTCCAGGTTGGCCTTGCGCTCGAAGTCAGGGGCGAAGAACGGCAGTTCGTAGGGACGGCGCTCGAACCTGATGCCGTTGCCCGATCTCGTCAGGACGTTGGCGACGAGCCAGTCACGATTGTCGGTGTCGGGGAAATCCATGCGGAAGAACGGTCCGCGGCTTTCCTTGCGTTCGAGCGAAGACTGGACGATGAGCTCGCAGACATCGACCATGTTGACGACGTCGATCGCGTCCAGCCATTCGTAGTTCGCGCGCGGCCCGGTGTTCGACAGCCGCATCTCGGGCAGCAGTTCGGACCGGATGCGGCTGAGCTTGTCGAGCGCCTGGTCGAGCCCGGCCGCGTCCTTCTCGACGCCGGCCTTGTCCCACATGATGTCGCGCAGCGTTTCCTTGACCACGACCGGCGCCGGTCCGCTTCCGGCGGCGGTGCGCAATTCCTCGAGGCGACGCCGCTCGTACTCGATCTCGTTTGCGGCCGGCGGCTTGCGGTGGAGCCCGCCGAAGTCCGCGACGATGCCATCGGCGACGACCTTGCCGTCGAAGGTGGCGAGCGCGATCAGCCCGTTGCTGTGCCCGCCGACGCCACCCGCGACATAGAGGCCCGGCACGCTCGAGCGCATCGTCGCGGTGTCGACGTCGATGCCGCCCTGCCGGTAATGCGACGTCACCGCGGTCTCGACCATGTCCTTCGGGAAATCGAGGCCGAGCTGGCGATAGATCTTGCCGTAGGTGGTGTAACGGTCGACCTCGTCGGCATCGCAGTGATCGAAGCCGGCGAAGTAACCGCCGTCGTAGCGCGCCTTGCCGGCGTGCACCTGCCGTGCCAGCGCCTTCAGCTGCACCGTATAGGGACCGAAGGCGAGGGGATCGTCCTGCTGCTGGTTGAAGAATTCCTCGCCTTCCGAATTGACCATGCGTGCCGACTTCTCGGAGCCGAGCATCGGGTTCGGATAGACCTGCATGCGCTGCCAAGACGGCGGATGCGCGATGTCATTCGTGTGCCACCACTGCATCTCCATGTTCACCAGCGCGGCGCCGGCGCGCCAGGCCATGGCGATGCCGTCGGCCGACATTTCGCGGGTGCCGGTGGAGCGCTTGTGCAGGCGGTCGGAATAGCCGGTCGCCATGATCACGGCCTTGGCTTCGACGACGATCGTTTCGCCGGTCAGCACGTCGAGGCAGAAGACGCCGGCGACCGCGCCGTCTTCGTTGCGCAGGAGCGCGGTCGCGACCGTCTCCTCGAGCCTCGGGATGCCGGCGCGGATCACCTGCTTGCGCCGCAGGTCCATGAAGGGAACGCCGGAATTGCCCTGCGTGTTCGCAGCGACGCTGCGGATCTTGCCCGGGCTGGTGACGACGTTGCCGGTATCGTCGCGCCGGAAATAGAGGCCCGCTTCTTCGAGCTCCGGATAATAGACGCGCTCGATCCATTCGCCGCAGCGACGCGCCCAGCGCTGATCGATCAGGAATTGATTGTGATACTTGATGAGGAATTCGGCGGTGTTGCGCGCGTGCTCATCCGTATTGCCGAGCAGCTTGCCGGAGATCACCAGATTGCCGGCGAACAGCGATGCTCCGCTTTTGCCGACGAGGCCCTTGCACACGATGAGCGGCGCAATGCCCTCGCGGTGCAGGCACAGGGCGGCGTAGCAGCCGGCCGCTCCGCCGCCAATGATCGCGACGTCGGTACTGATGGTCCGTGTCGACACGCCATTCCCCTTCTGGCGCTGTCAGGTAACCATGCATTTTCACCAGCATCATCGTGTATTTTTGCACCACCTAGTGCCGGTTTCGATGTAAAGTCACCGCATGAACATCAGGGCCGAGAAGTCGCGTCGCGCGGTGGGCGCGGCCGCCAAGTGGGACGACCTCAGGGTTTTCCTCGAGGTCGCGCGGCATGGCAGCGTCCATGCTGCGGCGCGGCATCTGCGCCTCGATCATTCCACGGTGTGCCGGCGCATCGGCAGGCTGGAAGCGCTCCTCGCGATGAAGCTGCTCGACCGCAATCGCAAGGGTGTATTCGTTCGCCCTGAAGCCCAGGGCTTGCTCCAGCACATCGAGCAGATGGACCAGCACGCGAGCTCGCTCGACGAAATGATCGTCGAGGGCGCGTCGAAGGTGGTGCGCATCGCCACCATGGAGGGTCTCGCCAGCGGTTACATCGCCCGCCGCATCTCGGCGCTGTCGCGCTTCGATCCCGGCATCAAGATCGAGCTCGTCAGCAATCCGCAGGTCGTCGACCTCAACCGGAAGGAAGCCGACATCTTCCTGAGTTTCTTCAATCCGGCGACGCGCGGGCTGCGCAGCACGCTGATGGGCAACTTCTCGCTCTTCCTGTACTGCTCCAAGGACTACATGAAGCGTCACGGGCGCCCGCGGCGGCGCGCCGACCTGAGCAGGCACATGTTCGTCGGCTACGTCGACGACCTCCTGGCGATCGACGCGGTGCGGTGGCTCGACGAGGTCATCATGACGCCGCGCTTCAGCTTCCAGAGCAATAGCGTGTTCGCGCAGCGCAATGCCGCGGTCCAGGGCATGGGCATCGTGCTGCTGCCCACGTTCGTCGCGTCCGGCGTAGACGGGCTGGAGCGCATCCTCGACGACGAAATCGCGATCCGCCGCGACGTCTGGGTGTCGGCGAGGACCGAGCACGGCCATCTCGCCCGCATCAAGGCCGTCATTGCGTTCCTGAAAAACATCTTCGGGCGCGACGTCGATTTCCTCACCGGTAAGAAGGACGTGCTGTCGAACGACTGACGCAGTTGCGCCGCGGCCGACCGCGACGGACTTCGACCATCTCGAATTTCGTCGTCGCGTTTCTCACGCGCTCAGGCTGCGGGGAGTGCAGGTCGGCTATTCATGACCTTTTTTCATTGGCGCGATAACGTGCGCGGCCCATACTTCCTGCGACAATTGCGTTGCTCATGAAATCGGAAAGGGCGTCGATGCCGACATCGCAGGCCAGTCGCAGGCGTCGCCGCGCAATCATCATCGGCGGCTCGATGTCGGGCCTGTTCTCGGCAGCGTTCCTGCGAAAGAGCGGCTGGGACGTCGACGTTTACGAGCGCTCCCGCGTCGAGCTGGTCGGCCGCGGCGCGGGCATCACGGGCCATCCCGAATTGTTTCAGGCGCTGGTCGCCTGCGGCGCCGGCCTCGACCAACTCGGCGTCGAAGTGCCGAAGCGCATCGCCATCGACAAGTCGGGCAGGGTGACCGAGGAGCGGCCGCTGCGCCAGATCCTCACCTCGTGGGACCGGCTGCAACGCTTGCTGCGCACGACCATCGACGAGCGGCACTATCATCTCGGCTGGAACTTCGAGCGCGTCGACCAGGACGAGCGCGGCGTACGTGTCACGTTCTCGGGTGGGCGCGTCGAAACCGCCGATATCCTGGTCGGCGGCGACGGCATCCGCTCCAGCGTGCGCGGGCAGGTCGCACCCGATGTGCAGCCTATCTACGCGGGCTATTATATCTGGCGCGGCGCTCCGAACGAGAGCGACCTGTCGGAGAAGACGCGGCGCGAGATCTATCCCTACTTCACGTTCTTCCTGCCGCCGCGCCAGGAGGTGATCACCTATCCGATCGCCGGTTTCAACGACGATCTCACGCCCGGCAAACGGCGGTTCAATTTCATCTGGTATCGCGCCGCCGACGCGGCAGAGCTTCGCGACATGCTGGTCGACGAAAACGGCGTGCAGCACGAGTTCTCTGTGCCGCCGCCTTTGATACGCAAGGACCTCATCGCGCAAATGCACAAGGACGCCCGCGCGACCTTGCCGGACACGCTGCTCGACTCCGTCATGAAGATCCCGCAGCCCTTCGTCACGCCGATCTACGACTTCACGTCGCCTTCGACCGTCTATGGCCGCGTGGCGATGGTCGGCGACGCTGCGGCCAATGCCCGCCCGCACATGGGCTTCGGCATGGCGAAGGCCGGCACCGACGCGCAGGCGCTGGCGAAGCATCTCTCCGAGAACGAGGACATCGACGCCGCGCTCGACGCCTACAATGCCGAACGTCAGCCGCTCGGCAACACCATCGTGATGCACGGCCGCAAGCTCGGGACTCATATGGGCGTGAACCTCAAGACCGAGGAGGACCGGCGCATGCATGAGCTGTTGCAGACCGACGGCGCGATGCTCGACTGGATCGCCGTCCCGCATTTCCTCGACGCCTACAAATGACCGATCTTCCGCGCCCCGATTTCGCGCACCGCATGCGCATCGTCGGTCACTCCGACCAGGGCGGCCGGCCGGACGGCATGCAACTGATGGTCCATCGGGGCCACGCGTTCGTGTCGCACATGTTCTCGGGCGGCTTTTCGGTACTCGACGTGCGCGACCCTAGAAATCCGCGCGCGGTCGCCTTCGTCCCGGCGCCGGCGAACACCTGGACCATCCATCTTCAGACGCATGACGACCTGCTGCTGGTGATCCATGCCAAGGACATGTTCGGCGCACAGGAGTTCGCCGACGAACGCGCCTATTACAGCGGCGCGCTCGGCAAGACCGTCGGCACGGCGGAGGCGAAGCGCGCGCGCGACTGGAGTGCGGGTCTTGCCGTCTACGACATTTCGCAGCCGGCGTCGCCGCGACAGATCGGTTTCATGGCGGTCGAGGGCGGCGGCATCCACCGCGTCTGGTACACCGGCGGGCGCTGGGCCTACGTCTCGGTGCTGCTCGACGGCTTCACCGACTACATCTTCATGACCATCGACATGAGCGATCCGGCGCATCCGCATGAGGCCGGCCGCTGGTGGATACTGGGCATGAATCTCGCTGCCGGCGAGACACCGTCATGGCCGGCTGCGCGGCGCAACGGCCTGCATCACGCGATCGTACATGGCGACACCGCCTATGCGGCCTGGCGCGACGCCGGCATGGTCGTGCTCGACGTCGCCGACCGTACGCAGCCGAAGCTCGTCGTGCACAGGAACTGGTCGCCGCCGTTCGGCGGCGGCACGCACAATTGCCTGCCGCTGCCGGACCGCGATCTGCTCGTCGTTCTCGACGAAGCCGTGCTCGATCATCAGGAGGACGGGCTCAAGCTGATCTGGGTGTTCGACAATCGCGTACGGGACAATCCGGTCAGCATCGCGTCGTGCCCGACGCCGGCCGAGGCCGATTACCGCGCCAAGGCAGGACACTTCGGCCCGCACAATATCCATGAGAACAGGCCCGGCAGTTTCGTCAGCTCGAACCTGATCTTTGCGACCTATCAGAATGCAGGCATTCGCGTCTTCGATATCTCGAATGCCTTTGCGCCGAAGGAGGTGGGGGCGCTGGTTCCGCCCGCTCCGGCGCGCCTGATGGACAAGCGCCCGAACCGTCCGCGCGTGATCCAGTCCGCCGACGTGTTCGTCGATGCGGGCGGGCTCATCTACGCCACCGACTATACTGGCGGCCTGTCGATCATCGAATTCGAGGGTTGAGGGCGGCTCGCGCCGGTGCGCGCCGGCGCTCCAGCCGAGCGGCACGAGGTGCCTGTCGCCGACGTCCTGCGGCTCCGGCTCGAGCGGCGTCGCCATGCTGACGTTCCAGCGCGACAGGAAGCCCGCCATCGCCACGACGCCTGCGATCTCGACGATCTGCTCCTCGCTCCAGTGCCGGTGCAGCGCGGCGAAGATCGTCTCGTCGACCGCGTTCGGCGTCATGCTTGCGGCCATGGCGAAATCGAGCGCCGCGCGCTCGGCCGGCGCGAACAGGCCGCTCGTCCTGTAGTCGCGGATCGCCGCCAGCTTCTCCGCGGGGACGCCGAAATGCAGCGCGCCACTCGCCGTGTGCGCCATGCTGTAAGGGTCGTCCGCGACCCTGCTCGCGGCATGCGCGATGAGCCGCTTGAGCCCGCGATCGACCTTGCTGTCGGGGTCCCACAGCGCCCGCTGCATCTGCACGAAGGCCTTCGCGAGCTTCGGCTTGCGCTGCATGGTCAGGACGCTGTTCGGCACGAAGCCGAGCGTCTTGAAGAAGGAGTCGAACTCCTCCTTCAACTCGGGCGAATGCGCGGGCGGCAGCGGATCGAGCCGCGCCGGCCGTGTCGTCTCCGTCATCGCCGCTTACATCACGTTCTGGAGCAGAAGCAGGAGGCCGCCGACCACACCGATATTGGCGAGGAAGCCGTTCTGCATGCCTGTGCGCTTCATCGGATCCTCCATCTCCCAGAACCGCAGGAGCAGGAGCGAGGCCAGCACCGTGAACACGATCAGGCACAGGGCGCCGATCGCCGCATGCCAGTTCAGGAGGAGCAGCGCGCAGCCGACCGCGTCCAGCGCCATGCCGGCCCAGAACGTCGCTTGCGGCAGCGGCGCCTTGAAGAACGTCAGGCGCTTGATGTGGTCCTGAACGTGATGGCTCGACAGATTTCGCAGCCAAACGATCACGAAGAACGCGACGATCAGGAGCCGCCCGGCGGTGTCGATCCAGGAGGCGTCGTTGGGATAAAGGCCGTGCATGGTGTCCTCGATGTGTCAGGCGTAGACGACGACGGGTTGATGTTTGGCGCGGACCAGTGCGATCGCCGCGCCGCCGATGATAGCTGGCGCCGCGGCGATCATGTAGGCGATTTCGATGGTCAGCCCGGCCGCGACCAGAGCAGTGCCGAACAGCGCGCCGGCAATGGCGCCGATGCGGCCCCAGCCGATCACCCAGCCGACGCCGGTCGATCGGATCGCGGTCGGATAGACCGTCGCAGAATAGGCAGACAGAACGATATTGGCGCCGACCGTCAACAGACCGGTCAGGAAGGTGATCGCGAGCAGCCCGTACCAGTTCGACGCGAGAAATCCGATGCCGGCGATCGAGAGCGCCGACAGGAAGAAGGTGACGACGAGCCCGCGGTAGGACTTATCCTTGTCGATGACGCGGGCAAGGCCGATCGCGCCGAAGATGCCGCCGACCGAGAAGGCGACCGAGGCGAGGATCGCGCTCGTCACCGGCATGCCGATCGAGGCGAGCACGAGCGGCATCCACGTCACCACGTAGACGATCACCAGTTGCGCCATGAAGGCGGCGGTGCAAAGCAGCACCGTCGCGCGCACGAATTCGCGACCGAAGATCTCGCGGGTGGGGCGCGTCGAGACGCCACGGCTCTGCGGTAGGACGAAGGCATCGCCCGGCGCCGGCTGGAAGTCCGGCGCCATCCGCCGCAGGACGCCTGCGATGCGATCGGGCGCGACCCTGCTCAGCACCATGAAGCGGATGGATTCGTTCAGCCAGAGCAGCAGGGCGACCGTCAGCAGCAGCGGCAGGATGCCTCCGAGGACGAATACTGCGTGCCAGCCGTAATGGGCGATCAGCACGGCCGCGATCGGTCCGCCGATCACGCCGCCGAGCGGGAAGGCGGCATACATGACGCTGACGAGCGTCGCCCGCGCGCGCTGCGGCGAATATTCGGCCACCATGGCGATGGCGTTCGACAGTGCGCCGCCGAGCCCGATGCCGATCAGCATGCGAAGGATGAACAGCGAGCGGAAGTCGTAGGCGTAGACGGTGAGCAGCGCGAAGACGCCGAATATCGCGGTCGGTACGATCACGCCCATGCGGCGCCCGTAACGGTCGGCATACCAGCCGAAGAACACGGACCCGGCCGCCGCCCCTATATAATGAGCGGCGAAGATGGGCCCGAAGGCTTCGCGCGGCAGTTTCCAGGCGGCGCCGATGACCGGCGCCACGTAGGAAATCGCCAGGATGTCGAAGCCGTCGAGGAATGACACGCCGGCGCACAGCGCCACCACCGCGATGATCAACGTCCCTACCGGCGCGCCGTCGACGACGCCGACCGCATCGACCTGCCGCCCTTCCGAACCAGCCATGACGCTCCTCCCCTGTGAGCCGTGAAATTTGCCCGGCAGCGGTGTTGTTGTTGTCTGCGCGGGCGCCGGTCTTCGTCTCCAGTTACGCTCCTTGCTTGCAAAATGATGAAGGCTGCGCCTGCTATTCGGCGGCCGCGACCTTCGAGGGTCGATGATCCCGGCGCGCCGAATCCTGCGCCTTGGCGTAGTCGGCAACACCCTTGTATTCGGTCATCTGCTCGCATGGCTCGGCGAGGCCCACGACCTGGCGTGCGAAGGCGGCGAAGGGCCCGGTGCCGGTGAACTCGGCGCGCTTCATCGTCAGCGACAAGAGGGTTTGCAGCGGCGTGCCGTTGAAGTTCTCGAACATGAAGAGCCGGCTGCCCCAGTCCGTCAGATAAAGGTCGCGGATCACGCGTGCGATCTTGATCCGGTCATAGGCTTCGCCGGTGGCGCCCTTGTTCAACTTCTCCAGCCACGGCCGCATCTGCGCGTTCTGCCACTGCGTCTCGGTCGGGAACATGACGGCGCTGCGGCCGCAGAGATCGATCAGCTCATCGACCATCGCGCCGAAGTTCTGGAGGAAGTAGACGCGTCCCCAGTTGAAGAGCTGGATATCCGGTTTGTAGAGACCGCCCGGCGTGAAGAAGCCCTGGTCCTCGGAGGCGAGCACATGGGCGTAGGTCGACTGCTGGAATCCGATGATGCGCGCGAGACGCGACTGCACCGCCTCGATCTTCGCCGTGCCCAGATGCTCGCACATCAGGATCGCAAGGCCGGCGAGCAGTTCGGCCCGCACCGCCTGCCGCACCAGCGCGTAGTAATGGCCCCAGTCGAAGACGCGCTGCGGATAGAGCCGCGCGTGATCGGGATTGCCGATGTGGAAGACGTATTTCCACGGGATCAGCACGCGGTCGAAGAGGACGGTCGCGTCGAGCTCGTCGCCCTGCGAGGCGAGGGGATGCTCGACCGCATCCTGCGCGACCACGCTTTCACGGCAGACGATCGTGATACCCTTGGAATTCGCGGGGCACACCCCGTAGATGATCTGGTCGCCCTTGGCGCCCGGGCGGAAGAAGACGCCGAGATGCAGATAGTCGGCGAAGGCGCTTGCCGTGCCGATCGACTTCACGCCGTTGACGACGATGCCCTCGTCGGTCGTCTCGACGATGCGCAGGGCGGGCGAGTTGGCGTGCGCGTTCGGATCGGAGCGGTCGGCCTGCGGATCGACGAAATGCGGCGCCACGACGAGATCGCGCTCCATCGCGTACTGCCAGAAATTCCGGATATTGTCGGCAAGGCCGCGGCCGTCGGCGCCGATCGAGGCTTTCTCCCAGGGCTCGGGATCGTCGATATAGGTGACCAGCATGTAGTTCTGCGAATCGGGCGTGCGCGGGCAGGACGCCGCCACGAACTGCCGCATGATGAATTCGTGGTAGCGCCGCTTGCGGACGAGTTCGTCCTTGCTGCGATGCTTGAACCACATCATCGACCGCCGGGTGCCGTCCTCGTCGACGAAGGTGAGTTGCTCCTCGAGGTCCGGCCGCCGGTGCAGGTCGAAGAAGTCCGCCGTCACCCGCGCATAGGCCCGGGTGAGGGGATGCGTCGCCACATTGTCGATCTGCGTGTTGCCCACCCAGACGACGCGGTCGTCGTCCAGCGATTTGAGATAATGTTCGCCGGTGCGCAGCATGATCCTGTCTCCTTCGGCCTAGAGCTTTCGTGTCGTCGCGTAGGCGCGGCGCTGGTAGACCAGCGGCTCGCCCGTTTCGCGTGCGCTTGTCGCAACCACCTTGGCGATGAAGATCGTGTGCGTGCCGACGTCGCGGATGTCGACAATCTCGCAATCGAGCGAAGCAAGCGCGCGGCTGCTGCACGGCGCACCGGTCGCGAGCACATGCCAGTCGCCGAGCGCGAAACGCTGCTCGACCGGCAGCTTGCCGACGCCGGCGAAGGCTTGGGACATTTCGCTCTGGTCGGCGCGCAGGCAGCTTACGGCCATGACCCGGTTGGCCTTCATGGCCGCGTTCGCCGCGCTCTTGCCGTGCACGCAGGCGAGCAGCAGCGGCGGATCGTCGCTCACGGCGCAGACCGCCGAGCAGGTCAGGCCGGCAATGCCGGCGGGTCCGTCGGTCGCGATGATCGAAACGGTGGTGGTGAAATTGGCGAAGGCGCCGCGGAATTCGTCCGTCGATACGCCGCTCGCCGAGGCATTCGCCTCCATCGGGGACGTGCAAGGCGGCTCCGCGACGTGCGACATGAGCGCATTCCGGGCTTGCGAGGCCGGCCACGGGACCGCGCCTCCATGTCGCTAGCCTAGGAGCGGAAGGACGGTTACACTATCAATCCATGGATATAAATTCCATTCCATCGGGTTATACGGCCGATCTCGACCTGCACCACCTGCGCGTTCTCGACGTGCTGCTGCGCGAACGCAGCCTCACGCGCGCCGCCAAGGTGCTCGACGTCACGCAGCCGGCGCTGAGCAAGACGCTGGCCCGCCTGCGGCGGTTCTTCGATGATCCTCTGTTCGTGCGCGTGTCGCACCGCATGGAGCCGACGCCGAAGGCGCTCGCATTGGCCGGGCCGGTCGCCGACATCCTCGAGCGGATGCGGGCGATGCGCGGCGAGCACGTCGTGTTCAATCCGAAGACGTCGAACCGCACATTCCAATTCTGCGTAGTCGACGCCGGCGTGATCAAGCTCCTGCCGCCGCTCCTCAAGCGGGTGGCGAGCGAGGCGCCGCATGTCCGGTTGCGGGTCGTGCAGCTCGAAGGTGCGCATCTCGAATCCTGGCTGGAGACGGGAACGGTCGACTTCGCAATGGGGGCGTTCCCCGATCTCGGAAAGAGCATCCGGCGTCAATATCTCTGGACCGAGGAATATGTGAGCGTCGTCAATCGCGGCCATCCGCGGCTGTCGTCGGCGCCGTCGCTGCGCGAATTCGCGGCCGAGCGGCACGTCCTGGCGTCGACGATGGGCACTGGCCACGCGCATCGGCTTGCCGAGCGCGCGGTCGAGGCGGCCATTCCCGCCGACAACATCCTGTGCCGCGTGCCGATCTTCATTGCCGCCGCGGTGATCGCGAAGCACACAGACACTGTGGCGACGCTGCCCATGTCGATTGCCGCCGTCCTTGCCGACGATCTCGACCTCGAAATCATCAAGCCGCCGATCAAGCTGCCGAAGCTCGAAATCTACCAGTACTGGCACGACCGGTTTCATCGGGACCCGGGCAGCAAGTGGATCCGCGACGTATTCGCCAGCCTGTTTCGTGCCCAGCCCGCGCGAAACCGAAAATGAGCGGTGTGGCGATGCGCGCGCGGGCTCTTGCAGATCGCTAATACAAAGTATAACGAAATAGACGACGCAACATGTAGCAGCGAGTTCCCCCGGTGAATGGCGCAGAGAGTCTGGTCCACACGCTGGTGAAGGCGGGTCTCACGACGTGTTTCGCCAATCCCGGCACGAGCGAGATGCATTTCGTCGCCGCCCTCGACCGGGTCCCGGGCATGCGGTGCGTGCTCGGTCTCTTCGAAGGCGTTGTCACCGGTGCGGCCGACGGTTTTGCCCGGATGGCGCAGAAGCCGGCCGTCACCTTGCTGCATTGCGGGCCCGGCATGGCCAACGGAATCGCCAATCTCCACAATGCGCGCCGTGCGCGTTCGGCCATCGTCAACATTGTCGGTGATCAGGCGACCTTCCATCAACATCTCGATCCGCCCCTGACGTCCGACACCGAAGGTCTTGCGCGCGCCTTCTCCGCCTGGACGCGATCTGCCACCAGCGCCGCGACGGTCAGCCAGGATTTGGCCGTCGCCGTGCAGGCGGCGCGAACGGGACCGGGGGCCATTGCGACGCTCATTGCGCCCGCCGATACGTGCTGGGATGAGGGCGGCGTTCCGGCCGATCCGTTACCTGTTCCGTCGCGAGTCGCGGTGCCGACGCACCGGATCGAGACGATCGCCGCCATTCTGCGCTCCGGCGATCCGGTCACGATTCTCATCGGTGACGCCTATATGCATGCGCGGCTTCTTGCCGACGCGCAGCGGATTGCGGCCGCGAGCGGCGCGACGCTCCTGACGCACCAGTTCAATGCGCGCGTGGAGCGCGGCCGCGGTCGTGCCCCGGTCGAGCGTTTGCCGTATGCGCTCGATGCGTCGCTGAAGGCGCTCGCCGGCACACGGCACCTCATCCTCGCCGGCGCGAAGCCGCCGGCGGCGCCGTTCGCTTATCCGGGCCGCCCGGGCCCGCTCGCACCGGAAGGCGCGTCGGTCCATGTGCTTGCACGGCCGGAGGAGGATGTCGCCGCTGCGCTGGCGACGCTCGCCGATTGCCTCGGTGCGGCGGCGTGGGCGCCGGCCGCGCAGGCGCAATCGCGCGAGCTCGGCAGCGGCGCGATCTCGCCGGAATCGGTCACGCGCTCGATTGCCGCC
>JBQCFB010000367.1:0-11922 GCA_051959715.1 Pseudolabrys sp. | reverse complement strand
GTGAACAGAATGGCCGACACCAGGACGACGCGCACCGAGACCGACGCCTTCGGGCCGATCGAAATCGCCGCCGACAAATTGTGGGGCGCGCAGACGCAGCGCTCGGTCGAGAACTTCCGCATCGGCGGCGAGCGCATGCCGCTGCCGCTCGTCCACGCGCTCGGCCTGATCAAGCGCGCCGCTGCCGACGTCAACCGCGATCTCGGCTCCCTCGATCCCAAACTTGCTGCCGCGATCGCCGCGGCTGCCGACGGCGTCGCCGCCGGCAAATACGACGACCAGTTTCCCCTCGTCGTCTGGCAGACGGGATCCGGCACGCAATCGAACATGAACGCCAACGAGGTCATCGCCAACCTCGCCAATGTCGCGCTCGGCGGGCAGCTCGGCGCCAAGAAACCGGTGCATCCGAACGACCATGTCAACATGAGCCAGTCGTCGAACGACTCGATCCCGACCGCCATGCACATCGCCGCGGCCCTCGATATCGAGAAGCGGCTGAAGCCTGCCCTGACCCACCTGCATGCCGCGCTCGACGCCAAGGCGAAGGCGTTCGATGCGATCGTGAAGATCGGACGCACGCATACGATGGACGCGACGCCGATCACGCTCGGCCAGGAATTCTCCGGCTACGCCGCGCAGGTCGCCTCCGCGCTCAAGCGGATCGAGGACGCCGCGCGCGAGCTCCTGCCGCTGGCGCAGGGCGGCACCGCGGTCGGCACCGGCCTCAACGCCAAGCCGGAATTCGCCGCGCGCTTCGCGAAAGCCGTCGCCGCCCTGACCGGCCTCCCCTTCGTTTCGGCGCCGAACAAGTTCGAGCAGATGGCCGCGCACGACGCCTATGTCTACGTGCACGGCGCGGTCAACGCCGCCGCCACCGCCCTGTTCAAGATCGCCAACGACATCCGCCTGCTCGGCTCCGGCCCGCGCTCCGGCCTCGGCGAATTGTCGCTGCCGGAGAACGAGCCCGGCTCATCGATCATGCCCGGCAAGACCAATCCGACGCAGGCCGAGGCGCTGACGATGGTGTGCTGCCAGGTCTTCGGCAATCACACGACGATCACAGTGGCCGGCAGCCAGGGCCACTTCGATCTCAACGTCTACAAGCCGGTGATGGCGCATTGCATGCTGCAATCGATCCGGATTCTCGCCGACGCTGCGGCCTCGTTCACCGACAATCTGGTCGTCGGCATCAAAGCGAACGAAGCACGCATCAAGGAGTTGCTGGAACGCTCGCTGATGCTCGTCACCGCTCTCTCCCCAAGAATTGGTTATGATAATGCCTCGAAAGTCGCCAAGGCCGCGCACGCCAACGGCACGACCTTGCGGGAGGAAGCGGTGCGCCTCGGCTTTGTAACGGCTGAGGAATTCGACAATCTCGTGCAGCCCTCCCGGATGACACAACCGCGATAACTGCGCGACCGCGTCAATCTTTCGCTAAGAGTGATCGCACGATCTGCATGCACAACCTGCTCGCAGGTTGTACCGCATCGCCTCCGATCGCCGCATAATGTGTGGAGTCGGGGGGTCTCATCCGACACAGGAAGGCCGGCGCCCGTCGGTAGCGGACGCTGGAGATGCGAATGGCCGAGCTAATCAATCTGCGCAACGCGCGACGCCGCGCCGAGCGCGCGAAGAAGGAGCGCGAAGCCGAAGCCAACCGGCTCGCGCATGGGCAACCGAAACACGGGCGCGCGTTGCGCAAGGCCGAAGACAGCAAGGCCGCGCGCGATCTCGATGCACGTCGGCTCGGGCGCAGGGAGGGCGACGAATGAAGTCGTCCGTCATCAAGCGCTCGATCGTGATAGCCGGCCACAAGACCAGCGTGAGCCTCGAGAACGGGTTCTGGGACGGCCTCAAGGTCATCGCCGCCGAACGCGACATGACCCTGTCGGACATCGTCGCCTCGATCGACGACGGCCGCCACGCCGGAAACCTGTCGTCGGCGATCCGGCTGTTCGTGCTCGACTATTATCGGGCCGCCGCGACCACCCTCAGGCCATAGAACCTAGCGAACGGCCGGCGCGGCCGGCCGCGGCAAGGCGTCGACCGAAACCGGCGGCGGCAAGGCCGGCGCCGGCGTCATCAGAATCGGCGGCGGCGACACCGGCGGGAAGATCGCATTCGCCGATTCCGCAGCCGCACGCGCCTTCGCGGCAGCCTCCTCGGCCGCGCGCTTGCGGGCGCGCTCCTCGTCGGCGCGCGCCTTGGCCGCGGCGTCCTCGGCGGCCTTGAGCTTCTTCGCTTCGTTGTCGACCGAACGCAGCGTCAGCCAGCCGGTCAGCGCCGACACGTCGATGTTGCGTGACGGCTCCTCGGCGGTGCCCTTCAGCGCCATGTAGATGTCGGGACGCGCGCCGGCGGCCTGCGTCGCCCCGGACAGGACGACGCGCCCATCGAGCGCGCCGCTCGTGAGGTCGACCGAGCCGGAGAGCATGACGTCGGCGGTATCGCCAGCAGCTTTCACCGTGCGCAGGCGCAGTTGCCCGGCGCCGACGGCAAGCTCGCCCTCGACGTGCTTCACCGACAACTGGCCGCTGTCGAGCGCCTGGCCGACGACGTTGCTGATGCGCCCGGCCTCGATCGGCACGCCCTGATCGACCGCGCGCGTCACCGCGTCGAAGGCCCGCGGGTCGAGCCCGGCCAGTTGCGCATTGTCGAGCGTGACCTTGCCCGAGCCGGCGAGCGAACCGACAAGCGCCGCCGGGCTCAGGCCGACGCCATCGAGGCTGAGCTCGAGCCCCAGTGCGCCGCTGAGCGGCGGCCGCGCGCCGGACGCGATCAGCGCGGAGGCATCGGCCTTCGCCAGCGAGGCGGACAATGTCGCGCCCATGCCGTCGGAATTGCGTGCGAATGCGACCTTGCCCTTGAGCTGGCCGCCGGCGAGCGTGCCGCTTACGTCATCGGCGGCAATGCGGGCCGGCGCGAACCTCACCGTCGCATGCGCTTCGCGCGCGACCAGCCGCGGCGTGAGATCGAGGCGATGCGCGCGCAACGCGACGCTGCCGTCGAGCAGGCCGATGATGCCTTCGCCGAAGGGCTCGCTCGACCACGTCCAGCCGCCTTGCGGCGCGCGTGCCCTCGCCTCGGGCAGAGCGATCGCGGCGGCGAGCGCCGCCGGCGCATCGATCGTGTCGGCCTCCAGGTCACCGGCGACGTGCGTCACCTTGCCGGGCTGAAGCGTCAGCTTGCCGGTCAGCCGGCTCGCGCCGATTGCGGCGCGGATATTGCTCAGCGTCAGGTCCTGCCCCGACAGCACGGCGCGGCTCGCATAGGTCAGGGGCAACGCGCCGGCATTGCCGCGCAGCGGCGCCGCATCGGCCCGCGCGATCGTCACCTCGAGATCGGCGCTGCGCTTGTCGGCGAGGCTCAAGCTGCCTTTCGCCTGCGCCTCGAGTCCCGCGGCGGCCACCTTGGCATCGACCTGCATCGCGCTCTGCGTCGCGCCCGACAGGGCGACGCGCAACGAGCCCGGCCCAGTGCCGACGGCGAACACGCCGTCGAGATGCAGCAGCGACGCGATCAGGCGTCCGTCCTGCGCGTCGAGCCTGCCGTCGATGCGGGCCTTGCCGAAGGTGCGCGCGTCGAGGCCGACATCGCCGGCGGCCTCGAGCGTCAGATGCGCCTTGCCGAGCGCGCCTGAGAGCGTGAGCTTGCCTTCGCTCGGCGGCGCGCCGTCGGCGAGCGTGAACGTGCCGCGCAAATTGGCCGGCGACATTGCGGCCGCCGCCGGCGTGAGTGCGTCGGCGGTCTGCGGCGCGACGCGCGCCAGAAGTGCCAGCACGGGCTTCATGTCGGGCGCGGCGAGGTCGGCGGTGAGGCTGCCCTGCTGGCCCGCCTTGTCGAAGCGCACGCGCCCCTGCGCCGAGAACTTTGCGCCGCCGAAATCGGCGATCGACAGGCTCTCGATCTTCAATCCGTCGCGGCCATAGGTGAGCGCGGCCCGGGCATCGCGCGCGGAGAAGCCGGAATATGTCGCGCGCTTGAGGTCGGCCTTGAGCGAAATCTCCTGCGCGCCATCGACGTGCGAACCCGCGGCCATGGCCTTGCCGAGCGCGATCGCGGTGTCGAGATCGAGATCGTCGGCATTGAGCGACGCGTCGAGCTTCGACGGCGCCGGGCCGTTGGCATAAGCATAGGTAAGCGCGCCGGTCACGCGCTTGCCGTCGAACGCGGCCTGGAGCTTCTCGACCGCGATGCGGTCGGTACCGAAGGTGACGTCGCCGCGCAGCTTGATCGGCTTCAGGTCGCCGCCGCCCTGTGTCTGCGTGCCCTGCCACCAGGTGAACAGTCGCTTCGGGTCGGTGGCGTCGATCACCGCCGGACCGGTGAAGGAAACGCCGTCGTCCTTGACCGTCAGCCTGCCGCTCAACGCCACCTGGCTGTAGCCCGGCGCGCGGAATTCGAGCTTCTGCAAATTCCAGCCGCCGTCGACGCTGTTGAAGTCGCCGCCGACGTTCTGGATCGTCGCGCCGCCCAGCACGACCTCGTTGACGCTGAGCCCGATCTGGATCGGCACGGCAGAACGGAACGCCGCGCCGCCGCTCCACTGCGCCAGCGCGCGCAGCGCCTCCGACGGCGCCTGCGGCGTGCCGTCGGCCGTGGTGAGCATGCGGTCGAGATCGAGCCGCGCCGTGTTGAGCTCGGCACTGAGCGATGGCTGCCGGCCGAGATCGAGCCGCACCGAGCCGGCGAGCTTCAGCGCCTCGCTTTCCTTGCCGTAGACGAATTGCAGATTCTGCAGCAGCGCCGCACGCGACCCGGCGGTGAGCTTGCCGCGCACGCTCCACGGCTTCGCATCGCGCGCCATCCCCGGCGGCGGGCCGAGCGCGAGGCTGCCGTCGAACTTCGGCTTGCCGTCGTCGAACGAGAGCGTGCCGTCGGAGTCGATGCTGAAGGGGTGATTGGTCGGCTGGATGCCGAGATGCAGCTTCACGCCATTGTCGTTGTAGCGGCCGGCCGACAGGTCGACCGAATAATGGTCGCCCGCGATGGTCAGGCTGCCGCTGCCGTTGAACGGCCCGAGCAGCGAGCGGGCGCGCCCGTTGAAGAAGACGTTGTCGAGCGAGATCGCCTGGTGGTTGGCGGCATCCTTGAGGACGACCTTGCCGCCCTCGATCTGAAGGCGCTCGACGGTCAGCGCGTCCGGTTCGAAGCTGAAGGCGATCTTCGGCGCCTGGACGTGGCCGGCGGCGTCGACGCCGAGCGTGAGCTCCGGCTGCGACAGCCGCATCTCCTCGGCCTGCCATTCGCCGCGCATCAGCGGCGTCAGCGCGAACTGGATCGTCAATTCGCCGGCGCGGACGGCTTCGCCGCCCTCCCCGACCGTCACGTCATGCAGCGTCAGGCGCGGCGACGGCAGCAGCCGCCCGTCGATGGCGCCGCCGACATGGACGCCCGTGCCGACGATGCGGCTCGCCTCGGCCTCGATCACGGGCCGGTAATGGCTCCAGTCGATGAGCAACGGGCCCACCAGCGCCGCGACCAGCGCGAGGATCAGGGCGATCGCGATGCCGAGAAGGGTCGTCTGCAAAGGCTACTCCAACGGCGGTCGCCGGCCGCCGTACGCGTGTCCACTCTGATGGGAGACTGTAGGCCAGATTTGCCGTTTGTTGACGGCAAATATGTGTCGGAACCCCTCGGATGCCGCGGCTTGCTGGGCCGCGGCCCGCACGTGCGTCAGAGCGCGACGATCTTTCCCGGATTCAGCAGGTTCTGCGGGTCGAGCGCGGTCTTGATCGCGGCCATCGCGGCGAGCGCGGCCGGCCCATGCTCCTTGAGCAGGTACTTCATCTTGCCCTGGCCGACGCCATGCTCGCCGGTGCAGGTGCCGTCCATGGCGAGCGCGCGCACGACCAGCCGCTCCGACAGCGCCTTGCAGCGCTTGACGTCGTCCGGATCGTTGGTGTCGACGAGCAGCGTGAGGTGGAAGTTGCCGTCGCCGATATGGCCGACGATCGGCGCGATGATGCCGGTTGCGGCGATGTCGGCCTGGGTCTCGGTCACGCATTCGGCGAGACGCGAGATCGGCACGCAAACGTCGGTGGCGACGATCGTCGCGCCGGGACGCAGGGAGTAGTTCGCCATCGCGGCGTTGTGCCGCGCTTCCCAGAGGCGCGTGCGCTCTTCGGGCCGCGTCGTCCATGTGAACGGCCCGCCGCCGAACTCGGCCGCGATCTCGCCGAAGCGCTTCGACTGCTCGGCGACGGACGCTTCGGTGCCGTGGAATTCGAGGAACAGCATCGGCGTCTCGGCCAGGCCGAGCTTGGAATAGATATTGATGGCGCGCACCTGGAGCGCGTCGAGCAACTCGATGCGGGCGATCGGGATGCCGGACTGGATCGTCATGATCGCGGTGTTGCAGCAGGCCTCGACCGACGGGAACGGGCAGATGCCGCCGGCGATCGCCTCGGGAATGCCGGAGAGCCTGAGCGTCAACTGGGTGATGATGCCGAGCGTGCCTTCGGCGCCGACGATCAGGCGGGTGAGGTCGTAGCCGGCCGACGTCTTCTTGGCGCGGGTCGCGGTGTCGATCACTTCGCCGTTGGCGAGGACGACCTTCAGCGACAGCACGTTGTCCTTCATCGTGCCGTAGCGCACGGCATTGGTGCCGGAGGCGCGGGTCGAGGCCATGCCGCCGAGCGAAGCGTCGGCGCCCGGATCGATCGGGAAGAACAGGCCGCTATCGCGAAGCTGTTCGTTGAGCGTCTTGCGCGTGATGCCGGGCTCGACGACGCAGTCGAGATCCTCGGCGTGCACGGCGACGAGCTTGTTCATGTCGCGGAAGTCGACCGAGACGCCGCCCTGCGGCGCATTGATGTGACCTTCGAGCGAGGTGCCGACGCCGAACGGGATGATCGGCAGGCCGTGCTCGGCGCAGATGCGCACGATCTTCTGCACGTCCTCGGTCGACTGCGGGTAGATGACCGCGTCGGGCGGCTCGTTCGGCAGCCAGGTCAGCGAATTGCCGTGCTGCTCGCGCACCGCCTGCGAGGTGACGACGCGGTTGCCGAAGGCGGCGGTGAGCGCGGCGACGCCGGCGGCCCGCTTGGCGGGATCGCGCGGTTTGCCTGTGGTTTCGAAGAGTGCTGCTGCGCCTGCCATTGTCACATGTCCCCTCGTGCTCGGGGTCACGTTTGGCGGGTCATATGTGTCAGGTCAAGCGCGCGCCGGGACCGGGCGGATCGGCGCCGATACGTCCGGGCGGATCAGCACCAAAACGTCCGGCTGGATCGAGGCCAATACGTCCGGCTGGATCAGCACCAATACGTAAGGTCTGTCGGTTCGGCCGGCGGCGCACTCGAAGTGGCGGCCGCAACGGTGTAGGCGGCGATCATGCTGATCACCACTACCAGGAACAGGCCGCGCGCGAGCTTGGGCAACATTGGCCCCGCCTCCCTTGATTGCCCGACGATAGCCAAGGGGGGCGCGGACGGGCGCGTATACTTAAGGAATGGTTAACACGGTAACCGGCCGCCCCGCGGGCGCGTACCGGATCGCGGTTCCACTGATCCCGTGGACGGGTCGGGACGGGTCAGTTACGTTTCGCGCATGCTGGATCGGCCGGAACCCCTGTTTTTCGCCCCGTTTGTTTCCTCGATCATGAAGGTCGAGCCCGCCTGGATCGACTACAACGGCCATCTCAACATGGCCTACTACAACGTCCTGTTCGACCGGGCCGTGGACGAGGCCTACGAGTTGATCGGGGTCGGCCTCGACTATCTAAAGCGGCAGAAGCACTCGACCTTCACCGCCGAGGTGCACGTCCGTTATCTGCGCGAGCTCAAGGAAGGCGATCCCGTCCGGGTGACGTTCCAGCTGCTCGGCTACGACGCCAAGCGCATCCATTATTTCGAGCAGCTTTTCCACGCGACCGAGGGGTGGATCTCGGCGACCTCCGAGAACATGACCCTCCACGTCGACATGACCACCAAGAAGGTCGCGCCCTTCCCCGACAGCGTGACGCGCTCGCTCGCGGCAATGAAGGCGGCGCACGAGCGCCTGCCGCGCCCGGAAAGCGCCGGCCGGCGCATCGCCATGCCGGAGCACTGATGTCCGTCCCGTTCGACCCCGCCGCCAATGGCTGGGAACCCTACAAGGACGAAGGCTTCATCGGGCTCGTCGGCCCCTTCTGGGTGCGGCCGTCGGGCGACAGCTTCCGCTACGCCTTCGTCGCCGCCGACAAGCACCACAACCGACGCGGCGTCGTGCAGGGCGGCATGCTGATGACCTTCGCCGACCGTTCGATGGGCATGACCTGCTGGTACGCCAATGGCCGCGTGCCGCAGGCGACGGTGCAGCTCGACATGCAGTTCGTCGATGCCGTGCAGATCGGCGAGTTCGTCGAGGCGCACTGCAGGGTCGTGCGGCGCACGCGCTCGGTGATCTTCATGGCGGTGGAGCTCAAGGTCGGCGAGCGGATCGTCGCCACGGCGACCGGCCTGTGGAAGACGCTCGGCGCGCCGAAGCCGGCCTGACGGCAAGCGATCCATTCTCAAGTCAGGTAACGGGCATCGCGCATTTTATCAATTTGCGCATGCGCGCCTCGCGATTGACTCTTGTTCGACGCGCTCGCTAGCATCTTTGTAACGCGAACATTGTATTGAATCGCGGTACAGGGCGGGCACGGTCATGGCGGGAAACGCACACGCGCCGCAGCGCGCGACAAGCTCCGTCACGATCCGCGAACATCGCATCCCCACTGCCGGCAGTGCGCCCTACATCTGCGTCGAAGGTCCCGACCGCGCGCTGTGGTTCTGCGAGAGCGGCGCCGCGAAGATCGGCCGCTTCGACCCGCAGAGCGGTACATTCAACGAATTCGACTTGCCGACGCCGGAGGCAACGCCGATCGGCATCGTGCTCGGCGGAGACGGCAATCTCTGGTTCGCACAGAAGAAGGCCAACAAGATCGGTCGTCTCACCCCGTCAGGTGTGCTCACCGAATTCGCGATCCCGACTTCGAATGCCGGCCCCGACGGAATTGCGCTCGGTCCCGACGGCAATGTCTGGTTCTCGCAAACCGAAGTAAGCCAGATCGGTCGCATCACGCCCGACGGCCGCATCACGGAATTCAAGACCGGCATCACGCCGGGCAGCAAACCGCTGTCGATCGTCGTGCGTGATGGCGCGCTGTGGTTCAGCGAAGCCGCCGGCAATCGCGTCGGCCGGATCACCATCGACGGCGTCGTCACTGAGTTCGACATTCCGGCGCGCGATCCGCAGCCGCGCGCGATGGTCACGCATCCCGACGGCAACATCTGGTTCGTCGAGACCGGCGCCAACGCACTCGGCCGGCTGGACCGCGCCGGACGCTTCGACGAATTCGTCGTGCCAACACCTGATGCCTCGCTGCGCGGCGTTACGGTCGGGCCGGACGGCAATCTGTGGTGCACCGAGAATTTCGCCAACAAGATCGGCCATATGGCGCCGGACGGCGCGCTCATTGGCGAATACGACATTCCGACGCCCAAGAGCGGCGCGCGCTGCATCGCCGCACTGTCGAACAGGCGGCTCTATTTCACACAATACGACGCGGGTTCGATCGGGGAAATCATCCTCGCTTGAGTCTGGACGGGAGAAGCCGGTGACAGTCGAGCGCATCAAATATCAAGCGGGCAACGCGGCGTGCGACGGCGCACTCGTCTATGACGACAGCGTCAAGGGTCGGCGGCCCCTGCTGTTGATCGCGCCGAACTGGCTCGGCGTCACCGACGACATCGTCAAGCGCGCTGGCGTCATGGCCGGCAACAAATACGTGGCATTCGTCGCTGACATGTATGGCGGCGGCAAGGTTTCGAACGGCCCGCCGGAGGCCGCAACGCTCGCCAACGGCTTGCGCGCGGACGCGCCCGAGCGTCGCCGGCGTATCGTCGCCGCGCTCGAGACGCTGCGTCGCGAGAGCGACAGCCGCGGCATCGGCGACCTCTCGCGGCAAGCGGCGGCAGGCTTCTGCTTCGGCGGCGGCAACGTGCTCGAACTCGCGCGAACCGGCGCCGCGATCCAGGCGGCGATCAGCCTGCACGGCGATCTCCTCACGCCGCTGCCTGCGAAGGCCGGCGACATCAAGGCCGCGGTGTGTGTGTTGCACGGCTCGCAGGATCCGGTGGTGCCGAAGAAGGACCGGGACGCGTTCGAAACGGAAATGGAGGCGTCCGGCGCGAAGTGGCAGATGCTGGTGTTCGGCGGCCTGCTGCATTCGTTCAGCGAGCCGGAATCCGACGTGCCGGGCATCGCGCGCTACGACGCGGGCGCCGCGCGCCAGTGCTACGCCATGATCGACGACTTCGCGACCGCGGCCTTCGAGGGGAAATTGTAAGAATCCTGTCCGCAAGACGACAGGCCAATACCATCACGGGGAAAGGAAACGTCATGAGCATCGTCCAGCGCTTGCTGTTGAGCCTCCTGCTCGTCTGCTGTGCGCTTCCTGCGCGGGCGCAGAATTATCCCGAGCGGCCGATCCGCCTGATTGTGTCGATCGCGGCCGGCAGCGTCACCGACGTCATCGTGCGCAAGGCCGCGGCCGAATTGCAGCCGAAACTCGGCCAGCCGCTGATCATCGAGAACCGCGGCACGGCGAGCGGCATCATCGCCGCGCAGGCCTGCGCGCAGGCGGCGCCTGATGGCTACACGCTCTGCGTCCTGCATCACGACGCCATGTCGTACAATCCGCTGCACTTCGAAAAGCTTCCCTACGATCCGGAGCGCGACTTCGCGCCGGTGACGCGGCTCTATTTCATCGGCGAAGGCCTGTTCGTGTCGAAGGCGATGGGTGCGAGCTCGGTCGCCGAGCTCAAGACCATGGCGCAGGCCAATCCCGACAAGCTCAACTTCGCGACCCTGGGTGACGGCTCGTTCCCGGACCTGTTCCTGCGCTGGCTCAACAACCAGTGGGGCACGAAGATCGTCGGCATTCCCTATGCCGGCGGCGGGCCGGCGGCGCAGGCCGTCGCCGCCAACCAGGTGCAGATGACCCGCTTCGGCATCGGCAACTTCCTCGGGCTGGTGCGGGCCGGCAACGTGAAGGCGCTGGCGGTGTCCCTGCCCAAGCGCTCGGCGCTGCTGCCCGACGTCCCGACCTTCGACGAGGTCGGGCTCAAGGGGTATCCGGGCAAGGGCTGGTGGGGCCTGCTGGCGCCGAAGGGTACGCCGGCGCCGGTCGTGGCGAAGCTCAACGACGCCTTCGTCAAGCTGTTCAGCGAACCCGCCTTCGTGGCCTATCTTGAGCAGCAGGCCGTGGAACCGGCGCCGACCACGCCGGCCGCGTTCGCCGCCTTCATGGCCGAGGACCGCAAGGCGGCGGCTTCGCTGGTGAAGCTCGCGAATACCAAGCGGCAGGAGTACAAGCCGCAATAGAGCGGACTTTGCGTCGAAAAGCTGGGCACCAGGCGCTTTCGCCGTGCCCGCGCCCCTCGAAACTGGGGCGTACGAATGCCATCTTTGGCCTAGACAGAATCGTTGCGGGGCGCGCGCGGCGCGGCCCGCCTCCTCCATTTCCCGAGCGACATGTCCGAGCCCAAGCGTCACGACCCCGTTCCCCCGCGCGCCGCCACAGCCGGCGGTATTGGGGCGCGGGCGATGGCGGCGCGGGCCGGACACCTGTCCCTCGGTCATGAACTCAACCCGGAGCAGCGCGAGGCGGTCGAGACGCTCGACGGCCCCGTCCTGGTGCTGGCCGGCGCCGGCACCGGCAAGACCCGCGTCCTGACCACCCGCATCGCCCACATCCTGATGCTCGGCCGGGCGCATCCCTCCCAGATCCTCGCCGTCACCTTCACCAACAAGGCAGCGCGCGAGATGAAGGAGCGCGTCGGCACCATGGTCGGCCAGGTGGTCGAGGGGATGCCGTGGATGGGCACGTTCCACTCGATCGGCGTGAAAATCCTGCGCCGCCACGCCGAGCTGGTGGGCCTCAAGAGCGACTTCACC
>JBQCFB010000366.1:0-12298 GCA_051959715.1 Pseudolabrys sp. | reverse complement strand
TGCAGCTCGTCGAGCGTCCACGGCTTCTTGTTGTCGGCGAGGCCCGAGATCTCGAACTTGTAGGTCGCCGGATCGACGACCGGCGCCTCGTCGAGATCGTAATAGGCGTTGAACGGGAACGGCCGCGTGATGTCGGCTTCGGTGTAGGTCGGCGCGAGCTTGTTCGGGTCGAACAGGAAAGCCTGCACCCGGTCGTTGAACCGCGACACGTAGCGCAGCGCGCCTTCGGCGCTCTCCTCGTTGATGATGTCGCAGCCGGTGAGCATGGTCAGCGCGCCGAGGCTCGCCGCGCCGCGCAGGAAGGCGCGCCGTGAGCGCTCGGGCATGAGTTTGCCGGCGTCCTTGATCAGCGTTTCGGTGTCGACGC
This sequence comes from Pseudolabrys sp., assembly GCA_051959715.1. Lineage (GTDB taxonomy): Bacteria > Pseudomonadota > Alphaproteobacteria > Rhizobiales > Xanthobacteraceae > Pseudolabrys. Next base: position 11,931 of record JBQCFB010000366.1, on the reverse strand, counting down.
CGGGAACGGTCTTGCGAGGCTTGGCCATGGCGTCCTCCTAGCGGCCGGTGATCATCGCGCGCAGGCTCTTCGGCACGATCAGCGCCAGAGAGATGTGCACGACGAGAAAGGCGACGATTGCCGCCATTGCGGCGAAGTGGACGTAGCGCGCGACGTCATAGCCGCCGAAAAACGCGGTCAGCCAGTGATATTGCACCGGCTTCCAGATCGACAGGCCGGAGGCGACGATGAGGACGCCGACGAGGATGATGCCGAGATAGAGCACCTTCTGTACGGCGTTGTAGTGCGACAGGTCGTCGTGGCTGAGCTTGAACGTCAGCGCCGCCTTGATGTCGGCGATGACCGCGCGCGGCCCGACGGGAAAGAGCTTGCGGCGGAAGCGGCCGGTGACGAGGCCGAGCGTCACGTAGACGAGGCCGTTGATCACCAACACCCACATCGCGGCGAAATGCCAGAGCAGCGCGCCGGCGAGCCAGCCGCCGATGGTGATCGCGCCGGGGAACATGAAGCTGAACAGTGGCGAGGCGTTATAGATCTGCCAGCCGGAGCCGATCATGACGAGGATCGCGAGCGCGTTGATCCAGTGGCAGACGCGCACCCATCCTGGATGGATGGTGGCCCGTGCAGGGGCGGCGATGTGAAGCGTTTCGGCGGTCATGGCGTCCCCTCTGCTGCGGCTTTTTGCGGTCCTGCTGGAATCTACGCAGCCGCCGGGCCCGCGGATGCAGGCCCCGGCGGCCGGCATCGATTATTTCTTCATGCTGTCCTTGGACATCGAATCCTTGGACATGCTGTCCTTCGACATCGAGTCCTTCTTCATCGAATCCTTGGTCATCTTGTCCTTGGCCATCGAGTCCTTCGACATGCCGTCATGGGACATGCTGTCCTTCTTCATGTCGTCGGCATAGGCGACGGGGGCGAGGCTGACGCCGGCGATGGCGGTCGACAGGATAGCGGCGAGCAGGATGCGCGTCTTCATGGGTTTCCCTCCGGAAGTGAAGTTGCAGGGATTCGGTATCACGCGTGCCGCACACATCCACTTCAGTTCGCCTTGTGTAGAACTGGCGTCCGCCTCACGGATTGGTGAGAATGAGGGCGCCGGAGCCGCCGGCAAGGAGCGAGGATATCGTGGGTACGAAGACGAATTCGGGCCGGTTTTTCCAGGATTTCCGGCTCGGCGAAACCATACGCCACGCCACCCCGCGGACGGTCACGCCCGGGGACGTCTCCCTGTACAACGGTCTGTTCGGCTCGCGGTTCGCCGTGCAGTCGTCGGATGAATTCGCGCGCAGGCTCGGCTATCCGCGCTCGCCGCTCGACGATCTGCTCGTCTTCCATGTCGTGTTCGGCAAGACCGTGCCCGACATCTCGCTCAATGCGGTCGCCAATCTCGGCTACGCCGACTGCCGGTTCCTGAAGCCCGTCTATCCAGGCGCGACCCTGAGCGCCGTGTCGGAGGTGATCGGGCTGAAGGAAAACTCCAACCGCAAGACCGGCATCGTCTACGTGCGCTCGCGCGGCTTCGACGAAACCGGCGAGCCGGTGCTCAACTACGTGCGCTGGGTGATGGTGCGCAAGCGCGACGAGGCCGCCGCCGCGGCGGAGGAGAAGGTCCCCGACTTGCCGAAATCCGTGCCGGCGACCGCGCTTGGGCTCGCCTGCCCGGGAATCGATACGAATACCTACGACACGGTCCTGTCCGGCAGCCCCCATCGTTTCGGTGACTACGCGGCGGGTGAGCGGATCGATCACGTCGACGGCATGACGGTCGAGGAGGCCGAACACCAGATCGCGACGCGGCTCTACCAGAACACGGCGCGGGTGCATTTCAATCTGTTCGCGCAGAGCAAGGACCGTTTCGGCAAGCGCCTGATCTACGGCGGTCACGCGATTTCGCTGGCGCGCGCACTGACGTTCAACGGCCTCGGCAACGCCTTCCACATCGCCGCCATCAATGGCGGCCGGCACGTCTCGCCGCTGTTCGCGGGGATGACGGTGTTCGCGTGGTCGGAGGTGCTCGAGACCGCGGCGCTGCCCGGCCGCGACGATGTGGGTGCGCTGCGTCTGCGCACGATCGCGACCAAGGACAGGCCGTGCGCCGATTTTCCGTTGAAGAACGGTGAGGAATACGACCCGGCGGTGATTCTCGATCTGGATTACTGGGTCTTGTTGCCGCGCTAATCGGAGGGGAACGGAATGGCCACTCAAGCAGGATTGATGCATCAACTCGAGGACGCCGAGGCGCGGCTGCTGACGGAGTTGCGCGCGCTCCGCCGCAACATGCGCAAGTCGCACGCGCACGGTGACCTGCACCAGCTCACGGCCGGGCAACGCATCGCCGACGCGGTCGCCGCAACCATGGGCTCGTGGACGTTCATCATCATCCAGTCGGCAATCCTGCTGGTCTGGATCGTCCTCAACGTCACCGCCTATGTCGAGAAGTGGGACCCGTATCCATTCATCCTGCTCAATCTGGCGCTGTCGTTCCAGGCCGCCTATGCCGCGCCTTTCATCATGATGAGCCAGAACCGCCAGCAAGACATCGACCGCAAGGCGGCGGAGCACGACTATCAGGTGAACGTCAAAGCCGAGCTGGAGATCGAACTCCTGCACCAGAAGATCGACCAGCTCCGCGAAAAGGAAGTTCTGGCGCTGTCGGATTCGGTGAAGCAGTTGACCGAGCTGCTGCGGCAGACGGGCTTGCCACCGCGGCCGGCCTGAGCGGCGGCGAAGAAGGAGGCGATCATGATTGCGGTGATCTTCGAAGTCTGGCCGGCCGACGGCCACAAGGATGATTATCTCGGCATCGCCGCGTCGCTGCGCGCGGAGCTCGAGCGCATCGACGGCTTCGTCTCGGTCGAGCGCTTCCAGAGCATCACCGACCCGAACAAGCTCCTGTCATTGTCGTTCTGGCGCGACGAGGCGGCGGTCAAGGCCTGGCGCACGCAGGCCAAGCATCGTGCCGGGCAGGCACGCGGACGTGGCGGCGTGTTCTCGGACTACCGGCTGCGCGTCGCCTCCGTCATGCGCGACTACGGCATGAACGAACGCGCCGAGGCGCCGGACGATTCGCGCGCCGTTCACGACGCGACCGCGATCTAGACGTTCGCCCGCAGGTGGTCGACCAGCTGCCGCGCATAAGGCGGCAGCGCCGCCACGTCGCGCACGCAGATGTGCAGATCGCGCAACGCCCACGGATCGGTCAGCCGCACCGCCTCGATCGCCATCGAGCGGCCGGTGCGCTTGACGGTGGTCTCCGGCACGATGCCGACGCCAACATCGCATTCGACCAAGCGGCAGATGGCGTCGAAGGAGCGCAACTGGACGCGCAGGCGGATGGCGCGGCCGACGCGGCTGGCCTTCTCCGCCAGGAAGCGCTGGATGGCGCTGGCGCGGTCGAGGCCGACCATGTCGTAGTCGAGCACCTCGGCGAAGCCGATGCTCTTGCGCTTGGCGAGCGGATGGTTGCGGCCGACGACGAGGACGAAGCGGTCGCTGCGGTAAGGGAATGTGTGCAGGCCGCCGAAGTCGACGGTGCCGGCGACGATGCCGATGTCGCCGGTGCCCTCGGCGATGAGGCCGACGATCTCGTCGGACAGCCGCTCCTCGAGGTCGACGCTGATGTCCGGATAGTTGGTCAGGAACGAGCTCAGCGTCTCCGGCAGGAATTCGGTGAGCGCGTTGGTGTTCGACAGCACCCGCACCTGGCCGGCGAGCCCGCGCGCGTAGGGGGAGAGGTCCTCCTGGAGCTTCTCGGTCTGGGCGAGAATGCCGCGCGCATGCTGCAACAAAGTGCGCCCGGCCTGCGTCGGTGTCACGCCGGCGCGGCCGCGCACCAGGAGGTCGGTGCCGAAGGCGAGCTCCATCTTGCGGATGCGCGTCGAGGCGGCAGCCAGCGCCAGATTCGAGCGCTGGGCGCCATGGGTGATGCTGCCGGCCTCCACCGCATGGCGGAACAGGTTCAGGTCCGTGAAGTCGAAACGCATGGGAGCGACTTCCTTCTTATTTTGCGAAGGCAGACTTCTCTAACCGCGCATTGAATGGGCACTTTAGCAAGCCTAGTTTCGCATTTGAAGAAGTAAGCGCAAATGTGGCTTGAAGTAGGCGTCTGCCCCAACCGCCGCGTGCGTTGCGGCGGACGCACGCTTTGGCTACCAACCGCCCGCGACCGCCGACAGGGTTCCGGTGGTGCGGAGTGTGGGAGACCGACCGATGGCCGAGCTTGAGGCGAGCACCAATTTGGGAGCGCGCCGGGCGCGCCCGATCTCGCCGCATCTTCAGATCTATCGCCCGATGCTGACGATGATGATGTCCATCGTCCATCGCATCACCGGCGCCGCGCTCTATTTCGGCATGGCCATCCTCGCGTGGTGGCTGCCCGCCGCGGCGAGCGGCCCGAACGCCTACGCCAACTTCGAAGCCGTCGCCGGCAGCCTGATCGGACAGATCGTCCTGTTCGGCTTCACCTGGGCGCTCATCCACCACGCGCTCGGCGGCATCCGCCATCTGATCTGGGACCTGATCTACGGCTTCGAGCCGGCGGAGCGCGAGATGCTCGCGCTCGCCACGATCATCGGCTCGGTCGTGCTGACGATCGTCGTCTGGGTCGTCGGCTATCTCGCCATGGGAGGCCCGCGATGATCGGCCAGCGCCCCAACGAATTCGTCACCGCGGCGCGCCGCGTGCGCGGCCTCGGCTCCGCGCGGTCCGGCACGACGCATTTCTGGCATCAGCGCGTGACGGCGGTGGCGGGCATCCCGCTGACCATCGCCTTCATCGTCATCGTCGTCGCGCTCGTCGGCCGCAGCCACGCCGCGGTCGGCCAGATCCTCGGCTCGCCGCTCGTCGCCGTGATCATGCTGCTGTTCATCCTGAACACGCTCTACCACATGTGGATCGGCATGCAGGAGATCGTGCTCGACTACGTGCACGACGACAAATTGAAGATCCTCTCGCTTCTCGGCAACACGTGCTTCGTGTTCGCGGTCGGCTTCGCCTCCGCCTTCGCCATCCTCAAGCTTTCGTTCGGAGTCTGACGTCATGGCGGGTAACAACGGCAAGGCCAATGGCGGTCCGGCGGTGAACGGCCGCGCCTATCCCATCGAGGATCATTCCTACGACGTCGTCGTGGTCGGCGCCGGCGGCTCCGGCCTGCGCGCCGTTGTCGGCTGCTCGGAAGCGGGACTGCGCACGGCCTGCATCACCAAGGTGTTTCCGACGCGCTCGCACACGGTCGCGGCGCAAGGTGGCATCGCCGCCGCGCTGGGCAACATGGGCGAGGACGACTGGCGCTGGCACATGTACGACACCGTCAAGGGCGCCGACTGGCTCGGCGACCAGGACGCGATCGAGTATCTCTGCCGCAATGCGCCGGCCGCGGTGTACGAGCTCGAGCACTGGGGCCTGCCGTTCTCGCGCCGCGAGGAAGACGGCCGCATCTACCAGCGTCCGTTCGGCGGCATGACCACGCATTACGGCAAGGGCACCGCGCAGCGCACGTGCGCCGCCGCCGACCGTACCGGCCATGCCATGCTGCACACGATGTACGGCCAGGCACTGCGCCATTCGGCCGAGTTCTACATCGAGTACTTCGCCATCGATCTGATCATGGACGAGGACGGTCGCTGCCGCGGCGTCGTCGCGCTCAATCTCGACGACGGCTCGATCCACCGCTTCTCCGCCAACATGGTCATCCTGGCGACCGGCGGCTACGGCCGCGCCTACTTCTCCTGCACCTCGGCGCATATCTGCACCGGCGACGGCGGCGGCATGGCGTTGCGCGCCGGCCTGCCGATGCAGGACATGGAGTTCGTGCAATTCCATCCGACCGGCATCTATCCGGCGGGCTGCCTCATCACCGAGGGTTCGCGCGGCGAGGGCGGCTATCTCACCAATTCCGAGGGCGAGCGCTTCATGGAGCGTTACGCGCCGTCGGCCAAGGACCTTGCCTCGCGCGACGTCGTCTCGCGCGCCATGACGATGGAAATTCGCGAAGGCCGCGGCGTCGGCAAGGAGAAGGACCACATCTTCCTGCACCTCGATCACCTCGATCCGAAGGTGCTGCACGAACGTCTGCCCGGCATCTCCGAGACGGCGCGCATCTTCGCCGGTGTCGATGTGACGCGCGAGCCGATCCCGGTGCTGCCGACCGTGCACTACAATATGGGCGGCATCGCCACGAACTATCACGGTGAGGCCGTCACGCTGAAGAACGGCGATCCGGACTCGGTCATCCCCGGCCTGATGGCGCTCGGCGAAGCGGGCTGCGTTTCGGTGCACGGCGCCAACCGACTCGGTTCGAATTCGCTGATCGATCTCGTCGTGTTCGGCCGTGCGGCGGCGCAGCGCTGCGCCGACATCCTGACGCCCGGCGAGAAGCAGGCACCGCTGCCGGCGAACTCGGCCGACATGGCGCTCGAGCGGCTGGACAAGGCCCGCTACGCCTCCGGCGGCACACCGACAGCGCAACTCCGCCTCAAGATGCAGCGGGTGATGCAGAACAACTGCGCGGTCTTCCGCACGGGCGAAGTGCTGGAGGAAGGCTCCAAGCTGATCCAGGAAGTCTACGACGGCATGCCCGACCTCAGCGTGTCGGACCGCTCGCTGATCTGGAATTCGGATCTCGTCGAGACGCTCGAACTCGACAATCTGGTCCGTCAGGCGGTCGTGACCATGGAGTCGGCGAAGAACCGCACCGAGAGCCGCGGCGGCCATGCGCGCGAGGACTTCCCCGACCGCGACGACGCCAACTGGATGAAGCACACGCTGGCGTGGATGGACGAGAAGGGCAAGGTCACGATCGACTATCGCCCGGTGCACACCTACACGCTGACGAACGAAGTTTCGTATATCGAGCCGAAGCAGCGGGTTTACTGAGGTCGCAACATGGTCGAATTCACGCTGCCGAGAAACTCCAAGGTCGTCGAAGGCAAGACCTGGCCGCACGGGCCGAAGGCGCAGTCCGGGAACGAAACCGAATTCCGCGTCTACCGCTGGAATCCGGACGACCCGGAGAACCCGCACATCGACACCTATTATGTCGATCGCCACGACTGCGGCCCGATGGTTCTCGATGCACTCATCTGGATCAAGAACAACATCGATCCGACGCTGACCTTCCGCCGGTCGTGTCGCGAAGGCGTGTGCGGCTCATGCGCGATGAACATCGACGGCACCAATACGCTCGCCTGCACCAAGGCGATCGACGACAACAAGGCGCCGGTGAAGATCTATCCGCTGCCGCACCAGCCGGTGGTGAAGGACCTCGTCCCCGACCTGAAGAACTTCTACGCGCAGTACGCCTCGATCGAGCCGTGGCTGCACACGGTGTCGCCGACGCCGGAGAAGGAGTGGAAGCAGAGCCACGAGGACCGCTCCAAGCTCGACGGCATGTACGAGTGCATCCTCTGCGCCTGCTGCTCGACCTCGTGCCCGAGCTACTGGTGGAATTCGGATCGGTATCTCGGTCCCGCCGCGCTGTTGCAGGCCAACCGCTGGGTCAAGGATTCGCGCGACGAGGCGACAGGCGACCGGCTCGACAATCTCGAGGATCCGTTCCGCCTCTATCGCTGCCACACCATCATGAACTGCTCGAAGGCCTGCCCGAAGGGCCTCAATCCGGCGAAGGCGATCGCCGAGTTGAAGAAGGACATGGTGGACAGGCAGCTGTGAGGCGCTTGTCGCTGTGCCCTCTCCCCGCTGTGGGAGAGGGCATGAAGGGCCTCGCAACGTTTTCTGATGGGTGAGGGGGACAGCCCCCTCACCCATTCCTTTTAATGGCGCTGCTGCGAATGCCCTCTCCCACGAGGGGAGAGGGCACAATCATCAGCTCCATGGCACGGCTTGCGCTCACGGAACCCACGGAACCCTCTGCACGGGCGTACGTTACCGCCCCGTGAACCAACACGTGGATCATGAAGGCCGCATCTGGGATCTGCTGGAGCAAACCGCCGTCGGCATGCTGACGACGCGGTTTGACGCGGGCTTGCGCGCGCGCCCGCTCGAGGCGCGGCCCGATCGTGACGGCGGCGTGATCTATTTCATTACCGACGTGCGCGGGCTCAAGGACGACGAGATCGAAGCGGACGGTCATGTCTGCTTCACGCTCACCGACGCACACGACAAGGCCTATCTGTCGATTACCGCGCACGCGGTGGTGCTGCGCGACCCATTGCTTGCCGCGAAATACTGGAAGAAGACCGACGACGTCTGGTGGCCCGGCGGCCCCGAAGACAAATACGTGCGCGTGCTCAAGCTCGAGCCGGTGCGCGCGGAAATGTGGGACGGTCCCTCGAGCAGTCTCGTTGCGGCTTACGAGTTCGCCAAGGCGCGCGCGACGGGCGATCGGCCGAACCTCGGCGAGAACCGCAAGGTCACGATCGACATGGGCTGATCGGCATGGGCTGAGCGGCAGGAACGCATTTCGCCGCCGCGTTTTGTCCCGCGAACAGCAATCGGGACACCGATAATGGCCGACGACACGCAACGCGCCTGGGAGCTGATGGAGAAGTTCTCCATCTGCATGATGAGCACCTGGAACGGGCAGGAGCTGCGCGTGCGGCCGATGTCCGCCAATCTCGATCGCGCGCACAACGAGATCTGCTTTCTCACCGACATGCGCTGGCATGCCGACGACGAGATCATCAAGTATCCGAAGCTTGCGCTGTCGTTCGCAGACAACGGCGATCAGAAATACGTCGCAGTGTCCGGCCGCGGCACGATCACCGACGACCGCGCGCGCATCAAGGAATTGTTCTCGATCCCGGCCAAGGCCTGGTGGGAGTCGGCGGACGATCCGAACATCCGTCTGCTGACCGTCACGCCGGTCGGCGCCGAGTTCTGGGATGGGCGCGGCAAGGTTGCGAGCTATCTCAGCATGGCCATGGCCGCGGCGACCGGCGGCCGGCCAGACGTCGGCGAAAAGCGAAAAGTGTCCATGAGTTAGCGCGAATATTGCGGGCCGCCGTGGCGCGTTCCCTCCGGCCCCGGCTGCAACCTTTGCTTGCATGGGTTGTGCCGACGACGCATGCTGCCCCTGGTCGGGAGGGGCTTTGCGTTGCGTGCGTGTGCTGCGGTCCTGTGGCTCGTGATGCTGGCCTGCACTGGCTGCACGCCGGTCGCGCGGCTGCCCGCGCTCGATGCGAAGGAGGTCGCGTCCGAGCAGCGGCGCGAGCAGATCGCGCAGATGCGCAGCTACTACGCCGGCATCCATCGTGTCGATAATGTCGCCTTCCGCCTGCGCGTGGCCAACCGTACGTTCTGCAAGAATCGAGTCTCGGCCCAGATCGGTCTCTACGCGGTGACGCCGCGGAGTCTGCCGCGGCGGTTCCGCTCCTTCGCAGCCGAGGCGCTCGATCTCACCTGGGTGCGGCCGACCGTCATCTCGGTGTCGGACGGCTCGCCAGCGGCTGAGGCGGGCATCCGCGATCACGATGAGATCATTGCACTCGACGGGGAGCTCATTTCCCTGACCGGCACCGCGAACTGGATGGGCGGATGGCTCAAGGCGAATGGCGAGAAGCCGGTGCGCGTCGATCTGCGGCGCGACGGCGTCGATCGCACCGTGACCGTCACCCCGGTAATCGCCTGCTCGATCCCGGTCGATTACATCGTCGATGACCAAGTGAATGCCGCCACCAGCGACAAAGGCATCACCATCAATTCCGGCATCGTGGCGCTGGCGAAGACCGATGCGCAGCTCGCGACCGTGATCGGTCACGAAATGGCGCATGCCAATCTCGGCCACCTCAACAAGGGGCGCGTCAACGAGATGATCGGGTTCGCCGGCGGCCTCGCCATCGATGCCGGTCTCATGGCCGGCGGATTGCCGACCAACGGCGTGTTCACGCGCGAATTCACGCGCGGCGGCCGGCGCGCTTTCAGCGTCCAGTTCGAGCGCGAGGCCGATTACGTCGGCGCCTATTACGTCGCGCGCGCCGGCTTCGATCTTGCCGGCACCGAAGAACTGTGGTGGGCGATGGGGCAAGCCAATCCGGCGAGCCTGCGCTTCGCCAAGACGCATCCGATCGCGCCGGTGCGCTTCCTTCAGATGCGTGCGGTCGCGGCCGAAATCGCCGACAAGGAGCGGCGGCACCTGCCATTGGTGCCGGAGCTCAAGAGCGCGCAGGCCTCGGCCGAGTGAGCCTCAGCTGCACTTCTTGGCGAGGCAGAATCTCTCCAATTCCGGCCACGGCCGGTAAGGAGCGCCGGCACACTGTCCTGAGTCCGCCTTGACGAGCTGGTTGAGGTGGCCGCCGTAGAAATAGGCGATGCGCTCCTGGAGACCGGTGTATTGCCCGTTGATGTCGCGGGAGTCGAAACGCATGCAGACGGCGTAGCGCTGCTCTGTTCCGGCTGCCTTCAGCACAGGATTGGTGACCGAGGCCTGGCGGATGCCGTTGGGATTGTCGAGATTGCCGGTCAGCGTGTTGATGGTTTCGTTCTGCCATTCCGACGGAAAGATGTTGGGGTCCGGCCCCGGGGCCGTGCCCGACATGCTCGCGCAGGCGCCGAGCGCGATTGCCGCAACCGTCAGCGATCCGAGCGCCAGCTTGCGCATGACATCCCCCTGTCGTCGCGGCTTCAGCCGCGCTTGAGCGTGTTGCGTCGCTGCCCGAGCGTGCGCAGGCGCAGCGCGTTGAGCTTGATGAAGCCTTCGGCGTCCTTCTGGTCGTAGGCGCCCTTGTCGTCCTCGAAGGTGACGAGAGTCGACGAGTAGAGCGACGCGGGGCTCGAGCGGCCGGTGACGATCACGTTGCCCTTGTAGAGCTTGAGCTTGACCTCGCCCTCGACCAGTTCCTGCGACTTGTCGATCAGCGCCTGCAGCATCTCGCGCTCGGGCGCGAACCAGAAGCCGTTGTAGATCAGCTCGGCGTAGCGCGGCATCAGCTCGTCCTTGAGATGGCCGGCGCCGCGGTCGAGCGTGATCGATTCGATGGCGCGGTGCGCCTGCAACAGGATCGTGCCGCCGGGCGTCTCGTAGACGCCGCGCGATTTCATGCCGACGAAGCGGTTCTCGACGAGATCGATGCGGCCGACGCCGTTGTCATGGCCGAGCTTGTTGAGACGCGCCAGCAGCGTCGCGGGCGAGAGCTTCTCGCCGTTGATCGAGACGGCGTCGCCCTTGGCAAAGCCAATGCGGATCTCGGTCGCCTTGTCCGGCGCGTCCATCGGCGAGATGGTGCGCTGATAGACGATGCCGGGGGCTTCGACGCCGGGGTCTTCCAGCACCTTGCCCTCGGAAGACGAGTGCAGGAGGTTGGCGTCGACCGAAAACGGCGCCTCGCCTTCCTTGTCCTTGGTGATGGTGATCTGGTGGTCGCGCGCGAACTTGAGAAGCTCCTCGCGGCCCTTGAACGTCCACTCGCGCCACGGCGCGATGATCTTGATGCCCGGCTCGAGCGCGTAATAGGACAATTCGAAGCGCACCTGGTCGTTGCCCTTGCCGGTGGCGCCGTGACAGACCGCGTCGGCGCCGACCTTGCGCGCGATCTCGATCTGCTTCTTGGCGATCAGCGGCCGCGCGATCGAGGTGCCGAGCAGGTACTGGCCCTCGTACACGGTGTTGGCGCGGAACATCGGATTGACGAAGTCGCGGACGAATTCCTCGCGCAGGTCCTCGATGAAGATGTTCTCCGGCTTGATGCCGGCGCGCAGCGCCTTCTCGCGGGCGGGGCCGAGCTCCTCGCCCTGGCCGAGGTCGGCGGTGAAGGTCACCACTTCGGCGCCGTAGGTGGTCTGCAACCACTTCAGGATGATCGAGGTATCCAGCCCGCCGGAATAGGCGAGCACGACCTTCTTGACGGACTTCTTGTCGCCGCTGGGCATCGGGGCTCTTTCTCGCGCCGGGCGGGGCGCCCGGGATGGGTGTTCTGCCGGTTGTTGAAACCAAGGAGGCGCGGCAGGTCAAGGCTGGCCTTCTTATCCCTCCCC
>JBQCFB010000365.1:0-11348 GCA_051959715.1 Pseudolabrys sp. | reverse complement strand
ATGAGGCCGGTCTTCTGCTTGTCGAGGCCGTAGGCGAGCGCGGCCGCCGTCGGCTCGTTGATGATGCGCAGCACTTCGAGACCGGCGATCTTGCCGGCGTCCTTGGTGGCCTGGCGCTGGGCGTCGTTGAAATAGGCCGGGACGGTGATGACCGCCTGATCGACCTTCTGCCCGAGATAGGCTTCCGCGGTCTCCTTCATCTTCCCGAGCGTGAAGGCGGAGATCTGCGACGGCGAATAGGGCTTGCCGTCCGCCTCGACCCAAGCGTCACCGTTCGATGCCTTGGAAATCTTGTAGGGGACGAGGCCCTTGTCCTTCTCGACCATCGGGTCGTCGTAGCGCCGTCCGATGAGGCGCTTGACCGCGAAGATCGTCTTTTCCGGATTGGTGACGGCCTGACGTTTGGCCGGCTGGCCGACGAGGCGTTCGCCATCGTCAGTGAAGGCGACGATGGACGGCGTCGTCCGCATGCCTTCGGCGTTCTCGATCACCTTCGGCGTCTTGCCTTCCATGACGGCAACGCAAGAATTAGTCGTGCCGAGGTCGATGCCGATGACCTTGCCCATGGTTCTTCCTCTCAATTGCGGCAGGCTGGCCGGGCCAAAACCCGTAGGTCTTTGGCGCCCGAATGGGATGCCGGCGGCTCATCCGCCAAGGCCCCCTCTCGCTCCAGCCCCCTGGATACGCGATTCACCGCTCTCTGCGGCGCAATGGCTCATATAGGAGGGCCCCCCAAGGCCGCAAGATGTGCCCGTGGGGGTTCACTTTTCGGCCTCGTTGCGGCGCAGGATTTTGACCCCGTCGACGGTCGCATAAGGCCGGTAGGCATCAAGCTCGGCAGCCAGCACCGGGTCGGCGCGGGCCCAGGCGAGCCAGTCGAACCGCGACAGGGGCTGGACCAGGATGACGTCCGGATGGTTGCGGCCGATGTCGTCGGCGAGCCAGGCCCGGTCGCGCTGGAGATAGGCCTCGAGCCGGGCGTCGGTCGCCGGGTCGAGGTGCTCGTTGAGCCGGCGGAGCCACACCCCGGCGGTGATCCACTGCGCCGAGACCCGGGACACCCAGGTGCCGCCGACCTGCCGGACCAGCGGATGGCCGACCGCAAGGTCCGCGGTCAGCGCCAGCATTTTCGGATGCGGCTTGAGCGCCCGGATCGGCGCAGCGAGCGCCGAGCAGTCGACCGCGAAGTTCATCCACACATAGGTCGTGACCGCCAGCATCGCACCGATGACCGCCGTCGCCCCGCGGGTAACACGTACGCCGTCACTCGCAACGCCGCGCCAGCGGTCGATGAAGGCGAGCACGACCCCGACAAGCGCCAGCGCCAGCATCGGGTACGAGTGATAGGGCCAGCCCTTCTGCTGCACGTAGTAGGACACCGAGAAGCCGACGGAGGCCGCGACGAGCAGCGAGAACGGTGCGCGCAACGCGGCACGCCCCTTCAGCCAGGCGACGAGGATCAGCGCCGACACCCAGATCGGCGTTGCGTAAAAGACGAGAAGCTTGGCGAGCGGCCGCGTCACCGGAATGTACGCCGCGGCGAGCAGCGGCATCATCTCGGAATAGAACTGCGGATAGGCCAGCGCGACGAAGGCCGCGTAGGCCGCCAGCAACGCCGCCGCGATCCAGTTCTCAAAAGCGAAGAGCGGCCGCCACGCGCGTGCGTTCCACGCCGCCGCGGCAGCGGTCACGACAAACGCCGCGGCGAAGTGGGGCTTGATGATCGCAACAAGACCGGCAGCGATGCCGGCCACGACAATCATTGCGCCTTCGGGGCGCATCCCCTTCGCACGCACTGCCGCAACCGACAGCCACGGCAGAAACAGGATGAGCGCGATGTGTTCGCGCTCTCCGAAAGTCTGCCCCGGAAGGATCGCCACCGCCGCCGCGACGATCGCAGCGAGCGGCCATTGCTGCCTGGCATCGATGATCTCGCTCTTGCGCAGGATGCGGATCGACAGCCAGAGGCAGGAGCCCATGGCGGCGAAGACGAGCGCATCGACCATGATCTCGGGAGCGAGCCCGGTGACGCGCCCGAGCAGCACCGGCGCGACATAGAGAAACACCGTCGCCGGCGGATTGACCTCGATGAGATCGACATAGAGCCGCGCCCCGGCGAGCCATTTCTCGGCCATGGTCAGGCCCCAGCTCACGTCGGTGTTGGCGACGGTGACGAAGCGCATCGCAACGGCCAGCGCCAGCACGGCGGCAAGCGGCAGCCAGCGCGGCAGCGCGATACGGCGGGCGGCTGGAAGCGCGAGCAGGCTCATGCGGCCCTTGGGGCTCCGGCGGTGTGGATTTGCCGCGAAAAAGTAGCGATTTGGCGTTAACGACCTGTTTCGTGCGGCGCGGACCATGCGACAGTCGCCCCGTTCCAGGATTGCAGGACCATCGATGACCGGATTCCGCAGCTTCTGCGCGTTTGCCCTTCTCGCGCTGGTATTCGGGCCCTGCGCCGCAGCGGCCGACCCGGTCTTTCCGCCCGGCTCGCGGGTCGGTCTCGAACCGCCGCCCGGCATGGTGCTGAGCAAGCGGTTCGCCGGCTTCGCGGACGACGAGCACAAGGCCGCCATCCTCGTGCTCGACCTGCCAGGCGCCGCTTATGTCGAGGCCGAGCAGTCGCTGTTCGCCAAGCCAGAGACCGAAGTGAAGGGTCTCGCCCGTCGCGCCTTCACGTTCAACGAGGGCATCGCGCTGCTTGCGACCGGCACGGCGCAGGAGAACGACAAGCGCCTGCACAAGTGGTTCTTCCTCGCCACCACCGTCGCCGGCCCTGTGCCGAACCTGACCGCCTTCATCACCGTCGAGGTGCCGGACAACGCGCGCGATATTTACACCGATGCCGTGATCGAGAAGGCGCTGAAGAGCGTCACCTTCCGCAAATCGCCGGTCGCCGAACAGCTCGCGCTGCTGCCCTTCGAGGTGAAAGATCTCGCAGGCTTCCACGTGCGCCAGGTGGCGATGCCCGCTTCGGTGGTGCTCTCCGACAAGGACGACGGGGTCCCGTACACGCAGGCCTACGTAATCGTCACGGTCGCGCAAGGCGGTCCGCCGAACCAGGCCGACCGCGCCCGCTTCGCGCAGGACCTGATCACCCAGGGACCGGTGCGCGATCTCGCCATCACCAATGGCGAGACGATGCGGATCAAGGGCATGCCGGGCAACGAGGTCCGCGCCACGGCGAAGAACCTCGAGAACAAGCCGGTGCAGATCGTGCAGTGGCTGCGGTTCGGCAGCGGCGCCTTCATGCGCATCGTCGCCGTCAGCCCGAAGGAGGAGTGGGACACCATGTTCCCACGCTTCCGCGCGGTGCGCGACGGCATCGAGAACAAGTAGCGTCCCGTCTCCGATTCAGAACTTGATGGTGCTGCGCACGCCGGCGACGAACGCGTTCTCCAGCCGCAGCGTCGCGTCGTTCGGATTCTGCCCGCCGTTCGGATGCACGATGTATTGCAGGTCCGGCTGTATCGTCCACCACGGCGCCACCTGGTAGGCGTAGTTCATTTCGAACACCATCTCGTAATCGCGCACGACCACCGCCGGCGTCGTGTCCTGATCGACGGCCGCGACGTCCTTGCTGATCTTCGCGTAGGCCACCCCGAAGGTGAACGTGTCGTCAGCGCGGCCGGGCAGCGGACCCTTGAGGCCGAGACCGGCATCGACGTAGTACGAGACGAGATTGCGGTCGGACGGCAGGAAGCCACCCCGCGCGAACAGGTTGAGGCTCGACTCCTTGCTTCGCCAGACCATCTGATCGGCGACGCCGTAGAGCCCGTAATTGCCCTTGTGCTGAAGCGGCGTGGCGGTCGGATCGACGCCGAGCGAGACCGTCGCGCCGGTGGCGTCGACGCCGAAGTGACGGTCGTTGTAGTTCGCGGAGGCGTACCAGGCGCCGAGCTTGTAGACGCCGGCCAGCCCCTTCGCGTCCTTGCCCTGGTTGATGGCGTATTGCGCCTCGCCCATCCACAGTGCGCCGCCCGAGAAGCTGAACGTCGTGCCGTGCGCGTTGCAGCGCTGCGGCAGGTCGTTGCAGTTCCGGCCAGCCGGATCGCCGGAGAACACTGCCGCCTGAAGGGTCCAGTTGTCGGCCGGCTTGACCGCGAGCCGCGCGCCGGGCGTCGCCAGCGGATAGGCCGGACCGCCGCTCAGGATATTGGCGGCCATCATGTCGGCCCAGCCGAAGGTGCCGTTGATCAGCCCCGACGCGGTCGGCGAGGTGAGGAACTCGTCGTCGGCCGCAAGCTGACCGATGCGCAGCGAGATGCGATCGTCGAACCAGTTCTGCTGGTACCACGCGGTGAACAGGCGCGTCGTGTGATAGGCGTCGATGTTGCTCGGGTCGGAGATGCTTCCGACATTGTCGGCCGTGTTCCAGTTGCCGTTGTTGATCTGGTAGACGGTGAAGTGCGTGCTCGCGCCCTTCCAGCCGACCAGCTTCTCGAGATCGGCATCTGCGGAGAACTCGAAGCGGCCTTCGTAACTGCCGCGCTTCTGCAATCCGCCCGACAGCACCGAGAACGTCTCGCCGATGTAGACGAGCGTCAGGTCGATGCCCTTGTCCTTGAGCGCGGTGCGGGCGCCGCCCCAGTCGCCGGTGAGCGTGTCCTGGTCCCAGATCGATTTCTGCGCCTGTGCCGGCGCCTTCTTCGGCATGTCGGCCGCTTGCGCAGCGCCCGCCGAAAGCGCCGCGACCATCGCGACGCCCGCAATCGATCCGGCAACCCGCTTCATTCCCACGCCACGCATTCCTTCACCCCGATCCGTTACCTGTAACAGTTCTGATTGCGATTTACTTACCGAGCGCGGCGAGCTTCGCGAGCGCCGCGAAGTGCCGCCGATGCACATCCGGATTGAACAACGACCATTGCTCGGCCGCCTTGAGCTGCGGCGCCGCCGCGACAACGAGCGTCCGGTATTCGGCGTAGAGCGCAGCGGCCTGGGCAAAGTCGCCGCTCTCGGCCGCCATCGCCACCTGCCGCAGCGTCAGCACGAGGCCCCGCACGCTTGCGCGAGCGACGAGCCGCTCGCGCAAGCCGCCGGCGACGCTGGTGTCGCGGCGGTCCGGGAACTTCTCACCGATCTCGCGCCATTCGGCGCCGACCGAATCGACCGCCTGGAGGATGACCTCCTTGTCGCGGGCCGGGATCGCGACGTCGAGCACGCTGACGAAAGCCGCGAGTTCGTCGATCTCGGCCTGAACCGTGCTGCGGGTGGTGGGCTCGTCGGCGTCGCCGATCGTGTCGAGATAGGCGACGAGGTCGGCGCGCTCGGCCTCGGTGAGGCCGAGGTCGTAGTGCTTGTCAAAGTAACCGACCACCTCGCCGAACGTATCGAAGCGGCCGTCGTGGAAATAGGGTGCGTTGTACTTGGCGTTGACCAGCGTCTTGGTCTTGAAGAAGCCGCCGGTGCCGATGTCGTGCACCTTGTGGTCGACGAAGGCGGCGTCGGCCTGGTGGCAGCCGGCGCAGCTCATCGCGGCATCGTGCGGGAACGGCTTGTTGAACAGCGCCTCGCCGCGCCGGGCGGCGTCGGATGCCTTGTCGGTCAGGCGGCCGTCGGGCGTCATCTTGGCATTGGGCAGGAAGCTGATTTCCTGGACATAGGCGACGAGCGCGTCGAGCGTCTGGCCCGACGGCTCCGCGCCGGCAAACTCGTTGACGATGACGTTGCGGATGAAATCGCGCAGCGAAGCAAGCCTGCCGTCGTGGCCGTAAGGCGCGAGGAACTTGGCGCCGCGCAGGCTCGGCACCGTCACCGGATCGAACACGCCGTTGTCGGCCTTCGGGTTGAACAGCGCGCCGGTCGTGTCGAACGTGCCCGGTCGCTTCGACAGGCCGGGAACGTAGAGTGCCGGATTGGCGGCGCCCTGCTGGTGGCAGGAGTTGCAGCTCATGCCGGCGTCGCGTGCCTTGCCGCCGAAGATGGCGCTCGACGAGAACAGCATGTCGCCGAGATTGAAGAGGTACGAGCGCTTGCCCCCTGCCGCTTCGAACGCGAACCGCTCGGTCGGCTGATCGAGCAACTGCTCGTTCAATTCGCTGCCGGCCGGCAGCACCGCATCGGTGCTGACGACAGGCGTTGCAAAGGCAGCCGCGCCGGCGGCCATCAGGCCGCCGAACATCACCGCGGCGACGGCAAGGCGACGGCTCACTTGGCCTCGTCCTTCTTCTCGCCGTCCTCGTCGCCGAGCTTGAACGCCTTGAGGCCGAGCTTCGGCGCCGCCTGGAGCATCAGCGCCGCCACTTCCTCGCCGGCCACATGGACCTTCTTCGCGTCCATGCTCTTGATGTCCGCGACCTTCACCAGCGTCTCGAGGTTCGCAATGCGCTCGAGGATGAGGGCGGCGAGCTTGGCGTCCTTCTTCTTCAGCGTGTCGGCGAACACGATCTTCCAGGCGACCTCGATGCCTTCGACGTTCTCCTGCATGTCGACGATGGACGTCGCGGCGTAGGGCGATTCACCGCCGCCCGACTTCTCCTCGCCGACCTCGTAGGCGAGGTTGGCCGTGCCCTCGAGCAGCTTCTGCGGCGCGAACGCGAACTTCTTGTCGTCGAGCCGCTTCTGGAACTTGTCCATGTTCGCCAGCAGGTCGGCGATCGGCTGATCGAGCCCCTCGGTCTTCTTCGCCGAGAACAGCACGACCTCGATGGCGTGATAGCCGCTCTTCGCGTCAGGCCACGCGTCGATCAGCTTGTCGAGATCACCGAAATAGGTGCCGGTGACCGGCTCCATCGCCTCCCAGCCCTTGCGCGAGGCGACCCAGGCGTCCTGCGCGGCCTTGAGGTCGCCGGCCTTCGCCGCGGCCTGCATGGCCTTCGCGCCGGCGATCGCCTTGCCGATGTGCTCGACCACGAACGGCTTGTACGACTTCACGCCGTCGGCCATCGAAGCCGCCTGCGCGGCGCCGGCCGTCAGGGCGAGCGCGCCCGCGATCAGCGCGCCGCGCGAGAATTGAAAGAATGACTGCATCACTGTCTCCGTCCCTGAATCCATGGCGGCGGAGAATCCCCGGAGGAACCCGGCTCGTCAACAAAAATCGGAGCAAAATCAATATCTTAGAATTGGTGTAAAGAGAGACGGCCAGTTTCGATTTGGTCCAATGTGAGGATCGCACCCAAGTTATTGCGCGGTCTCGGAAACGCGGATCGCTTGCGCGACCGGCGCGGAAACGCAAACAGCCGCCCGGGCGGGCGGCTGTGCAGAACGCGGACCGCGTGCGCGGTCAGTTCGGCGGATTGTCGTTCGACGGCGCCTTCGGCGCGGCCTTGGCGACGCCGACCATTGCCGGGCGCAGCACGCGCTCGCCGATCATGTAACCGGCCTGCACGACCTGCGCGACATGACCTGGTGGCACGTCCGAATCCGGCACCTCGTACACCGCCTGATGCACGTTCGGATCGAATTTCTCGCCCTGCGGCGAGAACTTGCGGACGCCGTTCTTCTCCCGCGATTTGCGCAATTCGCGTTCGGTGAGCTCGACGCCTTCGATCAGCGATTTGGCATCGGCCTGCGCGCGCAGCTCCGGGCCGATCGCCTCCAATGCACGGTGCATGTTGTCGGCCACCGCCAGCACGTCGCGGGCGAAACCGGCAATGCCATAGACGCGCGCGTCCGTCACCTCGCGCTCGGTACGCCGGCGCAGGTTCTCCATCTCGGCGAGGGTCCGCAGCAGCTTGTCCTTGAATTCGGCAGCCTCGCGCTTCGCCTCCGCCACGGGATCGGCGGCCTGCGCCTCCGGTGCGTCGGTCCTCGGCTCGGTATTGTCGGCCTGCGCGGTCGAATCCGTCATCGTGCTCGATCCATCCCCAAATCTCGTCGGATGCCCGGCATATCAGCCCTCGGAGGCCAAAAATCAAGCGCCGGAGAGAAGCCGGCTGACCACCCGGGCCGTGTAATCGACCATTGGCACGATACGCGTGTAGTTCAGCCGGGTCGGCCCGATGACGCCGATCACGCCGACCACCCGCCCCTGGCTGTCGCGATAGGGTGCGGCGATGGTCGAGGAACCCGACAGGGAGAACAGCTTGTTCTCCGAGCCGATGAAGATGCGGACGCCTTCGGCGCGCTCGGCGCGCCCGAGCAGGTCGATGACCCCGCGCTTGGTCTCGAGGGCGTCGAACAGCTGCCGCACCCGCTCGAGGTCGTCGAGGGCATGCAGGTCGTCGAGCAGATTGGCGTGGCCGCGCACGATGAGCTTGCGCTCTTCCGTGTCGCCGCCCGACCAGCTTGCCAGCCCGTTCGAGATGATTTTCTGCGTCAGCTGGTCGACTTCCGCCTGTCCCTCGGCGACCGACTTCTCGATCTCGGTGCGCAGATCCCCGATCGTCTTGCCGCGCAGCCGCGCGTTCAGGAAGTTGCCGGCTTCGACCAGCGACGACGTCGGCAGGCCGGCCGGGACCGGCAGGACGCGGTTCTCGACCTGGCCGTCCTCGGCCACCATCACGACCAGCGCGCGCTCCGGCTCCAGCCGCACGAACTCGATGTGCTTGAGCCGCACATTGGCCTTGGCCGAGAGCACGATACCGGCGGATCGCGTCAGCCCCGACAGCGCCTGCGACGCCTCGATCAGCACGTCCTCGACCGTCTTGCCCGAGCCTATGCCGGCCACCTGCGCCTCGATGGAACGGCGATCCTGTTCGGACAGGTCGCCGACCTGCATCAGCGCGTCGACGAAAAAGCGCAGGCCGAGCTCCGTCGGCAGCCGGCCGGCCGAGGTATGCGGTGCGAAAATGAGGCCGAGATGTTCGAGATCCGACATCACGTTGCGGACCGAGGCCGGCGACAGCGTCATCGGCAGGATGCGGGCCAGGTTGCGGGAGCCGACCGGCTCGCCCGTCGTCAGGTAGCTCTCGACGATCGAACGGAAGATCTCGCGCGACCGCTCGTTGAGCGCCGCAAGCGTGACCTGCGAAGAGCCAATCGGAACGTCGTGGGACGCCAAGGGATATCCTCCAACCGCCACAGAATTGACCATTGGCACGGTCTTGTTCAAGACGGCAGTAGCCAACCCCGGCCGCCCTGTGGCCGGTAACGCCCGGAGACCTCACCCGTGAAGCACGCGATCATCCCGTCGCTCGCTGTGGTTCTTCTGACCGCGGCGCTCGTTCCCGCCGCGGCCCATGACGAGCAGTCGGCCGCCGGCGTGCCCGGCAACCCGAAGCAGCCCGCCCGTACCGTCACCGTCGTCATGAGCGAAGCCGCCGGCGCAATGAAGTTCACGCCCGACAGGCTCGACGTGAAGAAGGGCGAGCAGGTCCGCTTCGTGCTCGAAAACAAGGGCGCGCTGCCGCACGAATTCCGGCTCGCGACCGTCAAGGACAATGACGAGCACGCCGCCATGATGCGCGACATGCCCGACATGAAGCATCACGAGGCCAATGCCGTGTCGCTCGATCCGGGCAAATCGGCCGAATTGGTCTGGCGCTTCACGAAGGCTGGCTCCTTCGAGTTCGCCTGCCTGATCCCCGGCCATCGCGAAGCGGGCATGCACGGCACCGTCGCGGTGAAATAGCCGGACCTCGGCGGACTTGCAGCAGGCTTGCAGCGGCCTTGCGCGCTCCGTAAAAGGCCCGAGCCCCGGCGGCCGGCGCCGGGCTTCGCCTCACAGGAGTGCCGCATGCGGCCGAGCCGCCGACAGGTCGACGAATTGCGCCCGGTGTCGCTGGAGCGCGGCGTCGTGAAATACGCCGAAGGCTCGTGCTTCGTGAAGTTCGGCGACACCCACGTCCTGGTGACGGCCAGCCTCGAAGAGCGTCTGCCGCCGTGGCTCAAGGGCCAGGGCCGCGGCTGGGTCACCGCCGAATACGGCATGCTGCCGCGCGCCACCTCCGAGCGCACGCGCCGCGAAGCTTCCGCCGGCAAGCAGGGCGGCCGCACCGTCGAGATCCAGCGCCTGATCGGCCGTAGCTTGCGCTCGGTCGTCGATCTCGTCGCCATGGGCGAGCGTCAGATCACTATCGACTGCGACGTCATCCAGGCCGACGGCGGTACACGCACCGCCTCGATCACCGGCGCATGGGTCGCGCTGGCGGATTGCTTCGCCTGGATGAAGGCGCGCGACATGTTCAAGGCCCAGGGCAATACCGATCCACTGCGCGATCACATCGCGGCGGTGTCGTGCGGTGTCTACAACAACACCGCCGTTCTCGATCTCGATTACGCGGAAGACTCCGAAGCCGAGACCGACGCCAATTTCGTCATGAGCGGCAACGGCAATATCGTGGAAATCCAGGCGACCGCCGAGAAGACGCCGTTCAGCGAAGACCAGTTCCTCGCGCTGTTGGGCTTGGCCCGCAAGGGCATCGGCAAGCTCGTCGATCTGCAGAAGATGGCGGTGGGCTAGCTTTGCCCCGCCCCCTCACCGGCCCGGTCGTCATCGCCACGCACAATCCCGGCAAGCTGCGCGAGATGCGCGAATTGCTGGCGCCCCACGGCATCGACGCGCAATCGGCCGGCGAGCTCGGCCTGCCGGAGCCGGAGGAAACCGGCACAACCTTCCGCGCCAATGCGCGCATCAAGGCGGAAGCCGCCGCGCGCGCGACCGGCAAGATCGCCTTCGCGGACGATTCCGGCCTCGTCGTCGAGGCACTGGGCGGCGAGCCCGGCATCCACTCGGCCCGCTGGGCCGGTCCCGACAAGGACTTCCGCGGCGCCATGAACCGCATCCAGACGCTGCTGATCGAACGCGGCGCGCGGACCCCTGACGAACGGCGCGCGCATTTCATCGCCGCCCTCTGCCTCGCCTGGCCGGACGGCCACCGGGAAGAATTCGAAGGCCGCGTCGATGGTGTCGTGGTGTGGCCGCCGCGCGGCACGCTCGGCTTCGGCTACGATCCATTGTTCCAGCCGGACGGGCACGAGCGCACCTTCGGCGAGATGAGGGCCGAGGAAAAACACGGCCTGCCGCCGCTCGGATTGGCTTTATCGCACCGCGCCCGCGCCTTCGTCGCGCTCGCCGCGGCGTGCTTGAAAAAGGCGAATTGATTACAATTTTAACGACTTATCCGCGGCGAAAACTTTTGCGTGCTTTTCTCGCGGCGATTCAAGTCTTAAGATGGTTAACATGACCGCGTCGGTTCCAGCGCCCTTCGGCGTATACGTGCATTGGCCCTTCTGCCTGTCGAAGTGCCCGTACTGTGACTTCAACAGTCACGTGCGGCACGGCGGCTATGACGAGGCGCGCTACGTGCGCGCCATCGAGACGGAGCTTGCGACGACCGCGCGCCGCGCGCCGGGCCGCACCGTGTCGAGCATCTTCTTCGGCGGCGGCACGCCGTCGCTGATGCAGCCGCAGTCGGTGCAGGCGATCCTCGACGCAATTGCAAAACACTGGAGCGTCGCGCCGGATG
>JBQCFB010000364.1:0-15397 GCA_051959715.1 Pseudolabrys sp. | reverse complement strand
AAATTCGTGCGTGAACTCCGCCGCTGCGTCGGCCCGTTCTATGCGCACCTGTCGGAGCGCACCGGCGAGGAGATCATCGACGTCGAGCAGGATATCTTCGGCGCGCCGATGGACGACGAGATTGCCGAGAACCTCGGCAGCAAGGCCGGCGCAGTCGCGACTTGCGCGCTCAGGCGCTACATCACCAGCAAGGGCACGCTGATCGCCAGTTACAACTGGCACGAGGCGGAGAATTTCTATTACCGCATGAAGATGTCGCGCACGATCTGAGGCGCTGCCTCAGCGCGCCCGCGGCGCCGCCCACGGCCTCTGCTGCCGGTCGCGCGCCCTGAAGGCGTCGATTTCGGTGCGGCGGCTCTCGGTCAGGTCGATGTCGTCCCAACCGTTGAGCAACTGGTTGCGGCTGACCGGCTCGATGGCGAATTTGCATTGCAGGTCGCCGCTCGTGATCATCTGCGCTTCGAGGTCGACCGTAAGTGTACGCGCGGGATCTGCCGTCACGGCGGCGGCGAAGGGCGCGATGTCCTCCTCCGGTGCGATCGCCGCCAGGAGCCCGTTCTTCACCGCGTTCTGCACGAAGATGTCGCCGAAGGACGGCGCGATGACGCAGCGGATGCCGGAATCGTAGACCGCATAGACCGCCGCCTCGCGCGACGAGCCGCCGCCGAAGTTGCGTCCGCCGAGCACGATCTTCGCATTCTTGTACTTCGGCTGGTTGAGCGGGAAGTCCGGCTTCTCCTTGCCGTCGGCGTCGAAGCGCAGATCCTGGAACAGGACCGTGCCCAGTCCGCGCGAGCGCGGCCATTTCAGATAGCGCGCCGGCAGGATCTGGTCCGTGTTCAGGTTCGGCACCGTCAGCGGGCAGGCCGTTGCGGTGAGGCGAATGAATTTTTCCATGGCGCGCGCCCTGCCCGTGCTCGCTCAGTTCGGCTTCGCGCCCGACGCCTTCACGATCGGCGCCCAACGCTTGATGTCCTCGCGCACGAAGGCGGCGAAGGCCTCCGGTGAATCGCCGACGGGCGTCGCGCCTTCGGTCTTCAGCCGGTTCTGCATATCAGGATCGGCGAGACCGGCGACGATCGTCTGGTTGAGCTTCTTCGTGACCTCCGGCGGCAGCTTGGCCGGGCCGAACACGCCGAACCAGGCATTCGACTCGAAACCCGGCACGGTCTCGGCGATCGCCGGCACGTCGGGCAGGGAGGGCTGGCGCTCCGGGCTGGTGACGCCGAAGGCGTGGAGGTTGCCGGCGCGCACCTGCTGCGTGCCGGTGACGAGGCTGATGAACATGAGGTCGATATTGCCGCCGAGCAGATCGGTGAGCGCCGGCGCCGTGCCCTTGTAGGGCACGTTGAGGAGTTGCGCGCCGGTCGCCAGCTTGAACTTCTCGCCGGCCAGATGCAGCGACGAGCCGATGCCGCCGATGCCGATGGTCAGCTTGCCCGGCTTCTCCTTGGCGAGCGCGATCAGGTCCTTGACGGTCTTGGCCGGCAGTTTCGGATTGCCGACCAGCATGCTCGGCACGGTCGCGACCTTGGTGATGGCCGTGAAGTCTGCCGCCGGGTCGTAGGGCAGGTGCGGATAGAGCGAGGCGTTGATCGTGTGGCTGCTGAAGGACACGAGCAGCGTGTAGCCGTCGGCCGGCGACTTGGCGACATAATCGGCGGCGATGTTGCCGCCGGCGCCGGGCTTGTTCTCGACCACGACGCTCTGCTTCAGAGCGGCCGACATCGGCCCGGCGATCGAGCGGGCGATCGTGTCGGTGGTGCCGCCCGGAGGCGCGCCGACGATCAGGCGGATCGTGCGCGACGGGTAATCCTCGGCGTGCGCCTGCGGCGCCATCACGCTGACGAGCGCCAGTGCGCCCGCGGCCAGAGCGGCGAATGTCTTCATCGTGCGTCTCCTCAGTCTTCTTATGGTTTGCGGCCGGCAAGCATGGGCCGGACGTCGGCGAGACGCCCGCTGACCGCCGCGGCGGCGACCATGGCGGGCGACATCAGATGCGTGCGGGCGCCGGGTCCCTGGCGTCCGCGGAAATTGCGGTTGGTGGTCGAGGCGCAGCGCTCGCCGGACGGCACAAGATCGCCGTTGATGCCGACGCACATCGAGCAGCCGGAGTCGGCCCATTCGAGGCCGGCGTCACGGAAGATCTTGTCGAGGCCTTCCTGCTCGGCCTGCTGCTTGACCAGCGTCGAGCCGGGCGAGACGAGGCCGGGCACTTTCGCCTTCCGCCCGGCGAGAACGGCGGCGGCCGCGCGCAGATCCTCGATGCGCGAATTGGTGCAGGAGCCGATGAAGATGCGGTCGACGGCGAGGTCGGTCAGCTTCTGGCCCGCGCGCACGCCCATGTAGTCGAGCGCTTCGCGGAGATATTGGGCGCGCGCCGGATCGCTCTCGCGCGCGGGATCGGGGATGCTGGCGTCGATCGGCAGTGCGTCGTCCGGCGTCGTGCCCCAGGTGACGATCGGCGCGATCGCCGCGGCATCGAGCGTGACCTCGCGATCGAAGGCGGCGCCGCCGTCGCTCGTCAGCGTCGACCAGTCCTCGACCGCGCGGTCGAAAGCCTGGCCCTGCTGCGCGTAGGGGCGGCCTTTCAGGTATGCAAAGGTGGCGGCGTCGGGCGCGACCATGCCGCAGCGGCCGCCGGCCTCGATCGACATGTTGCAGAGGGTGAGGCGGCCTTCCATCGACAGGGCGCGAATGGCGCTGCCGGCGAATTCGACCGCGTGGCCCTGCGCGCCGTCGGAATGGACGTACGCGATGATGGCGAGGGCGATGTCCTTCCCCGAAATGCCGGGCGCGGTCGCGCCCTCGACATTGATCCGCATCCGCTTCGGCTTTTTCTGCCAGATCGTCTGCGTCATCAGGACGTGCGCGACTTCCGAGGCGCCGATGCCGAAGGCGTAGGCGCCGAAGGCGCCGTGGGTCGAGGTGTGGCTGTCGCCGCACACGATCAGCAGGCCGGGTAGGGTGAGGCCCTGCTCGGGGCCGACAACGTGCACGATGCCCTGCCGCGGATCGCTGAGGCCGAACAGTTTGATACCGTTCTCGCTCGTGTTGACCTCGAGATTGCGCACCATGGCGGCGATCTCTGGGTTCGCGATCTCATGGTCGCGGCCGCGCGTCGGCACGTAATGATCGGCGACGCCGAAGGTCAGCCCCGGCTCGGCCGCCTTGCGGCCGCGCGCCTTCATCTGGCTGAAGGCGTGGAACGACCCCTCATGCACATAATGACGGTCGACGAAGAGCAGCGCAGCGCCGTCCTCGCGCCGCGTGATCTCGTGCGCGGCCCAGAGCTTGTCGAAGAGGGTCAGCGGCGCGGCCATGCGTGAACTTCTTCGCCTCCTGGTCGGTGGACTTGCCGGGGGTCCGCGATAATGTATGCTAAAAGATACCAAGTAAAGAACCCGGCGAGAACGCCGCTTTCGGGAGGCAGCCTTGCGCGACTGGCTCGGCGAGGCAAAGGCGAAGCAGGTCTATCTGGTGCTGCGCGACAGCATCCTGAGCGGCGCGGCCGGATTCGGCGTGCGTCTGCCGACCGAGCACGAGCTGGCGGAAACGCACGGCGTCTCCCGCGTCACGGTGCGTCGTGCGCTGGGCGAGCTCGCGCGCGAGCAGCTGATCGAGCGCCGCCGCAGCGCCGGCACCCGCGTCATCTACCGTCCGCCGGCGCCGATGACCGCCGACATCACCGGCGTGCTCGCCAATCTCGCCGATATGGGACGTCGCACCGCGGTGCGGCTCGTATCGTTCGATTACGTTCCAGCGGACGGGGCCGTCGCGCGCGCCCTCGGCGTCGCGCCCGATGCGCTCCTGCAACGCTCCGTGCGCGTGCGCGCCGTCGACGGCGTGCCGTTCTCCTATCTCACCACGCACGTGCCGGAGAGCGTGTCGGTCACCTTCACGAAGCAGGAACTGGCGTCGCGTCCGCTGCTCGAACTGCTCGAGCGCGCCGGCGTCAAGGCCGAGCGCGCGCGCCAGCGCATCAGCGCGGCCTCGGCCACGGCCGAGGTTGCCGCGGCGCTCGACGTGCCGCCGGGATCGCCGCTGGTCGAGCTCGTGCGCGTGGTCTTCGACCAGGACGGCCGCGGCGTCGAGCATCTGCACGCGCTCTACCGGCCAGACCGCTACGCGCTCGAATTCGATCTCGTTCGCTCCGGCACAGCCGAAGCGAAAGCCTGGGCGCCGGTGGTGAAGCCGCCGCGCGGGCGCAACGGCAAGCATAAGCACTGACTGGGCAAGATCGACGTACTGGATTTTTTCGTATCACACGGGAGGGAGTGATCATGTCGAAACAGAAGTTTCCGTTCAGCCGGCGCCGGTTTCTCGCCACGACGGCTGCGGCCGCGGGCACAGTCGCCATGCCGGGCATCCTGCGCGCGCAGGGCGCCGGCGTAAAATTGGGCATCTTGCATCCGGTCTCCGGCGCATTGTCGTATTCCGGCACGCAGGGCCGCCTCGGCGCCATGTTGGCGGTCGACGAGATCAATGCCGCCGGCGGCATCAAGGGCCTCGGCAAGATCGACGCCATGCTCGGCGACGCGCTGTCGACGCCGGAAGGCGGCACCGCGGAGGTCGAGAAGATGAACTCGGCCGGCGTCGTCGGCATCGTCGGCGGCTATGCCAGCGCCATCTGCCTCGCGCTCAGCCAGGCGACCGCGCGCTACAACCTGCCTTACATCGTCGACGTCGGCGTCGCCGACTCGATCGTGCAGCGCGGGCTGAAGAACACCTTCCGCTTCGGCCCCGGCTTCGGTGTCATCGCCAAGTCGGCGATCGCCAATCTCGGCGCCATCAACGACGCCGCCGGCAAGCCGGCCAAGACGGTGATGATCGTCCACGAGGACTCGCTGTTCGGCTCCGGCCTCGCCAAGCTCCTGAACGCGCAGCTTCCCGGCCATGGCTTCCAGATTCTCGAAACCATCGCGCATCCGACGCCGACGCGCGACTTCAACAACGTCGTGCTCAAGATCAAGGCGCAGAACCCGGATCTCGTGATCCCGGCCAACTACTATAATGAGTACGTCCTGCTCGCCCGCACCATGCAGCAGCAGCATGTGAAGCCGAAGGGCATCTACTCGGTGCTCGGCGGCGCGGCCTCCTCCTACAAGTTCGTGAAGGAGTTCCCCGACGCCGCGAAGTACATCATGGACTGCAATCACTGGTTCGACCCGAAGAACCCGAAGGCGCTCGCCCTAAAGAAGAAGGTCGAGGAGAAGGGCCAGTTCTTCACCTACGAGGTCTACATGAACTACTCGGCGGTCCTGCTCACCGCCGACGCGCTGGCGCGGGCCGGCGCGGCCGATCGCGCCAAGCTGACCGAGGCGCTGGCGTCGTCGACATTCTCCGGCCACGTCATGCCTTATGGCCCGACCAAGTTCGTCGATGGCCAGAACGAGGGCGCGGCGCCGGCCAACACGCAGGTGCTCGACAACGACATCAAGGTGATCCTGCCGGAGAAATTCGCGCAGGCGAAGCCGGTATTCCCGATGCCGGCCTGACGCCGTCTCATCGTCAAGTCTCGGCGGGCGGCGCTTGCCTTTGCGCCGTCCGCATCCTCTTTTCCGAGTAGCCTGAGCGTGCTCTCACCCGCGATCCTCATCCCCGCCATCCTCAACGGTCTGATGACCGGGGCGGTCTATGCGCTGGTGGCGCTCGGGCTGACGCTGATCTACGGCGTCCTGCACATCATCAATTTCGCGCACGGCGCGCTGCTGAGCGCCGCGATGTTCGCGGCCTTCTTCGCGTTCCGGCTGCTCGGGCTCGATCCCTACATCGCCGCCTTCGTCATCGCTCCGGTATTCTTTGCGCTCGGCTACGGCCTGCAGCGCTTCGTCATCGGCCCGGCCTCGCGCGGTGACGACCGCAACATGCTGCTCGTCACGCTCGGCGCGGCAATCGTCATCGAGAACGTGCTGCTCTACGCCTTTCGCGCCGACACGCGCACCATTGACCTGCCGTACTCCTTCGCGACCATCGATGTCGGCTTCACGTTCCTTGCGATCCCGCGCGTCATCGGATTCGGCGCGGTGTTCGTGGTGGCGCTCGCGCTCTGGGCGGTCATGAACCTGACCGACACCGGCAAGGCGATCCGCGCCGTCGCCAAGGAGAAACTCGGCGCCGAACTCTCCGGCATCGATGTCCGGCACATCTACGCCATGACGTTCGGCCTCGGCACCGCCTGCGTCGCCATCGCCGCCTGCCTGCTGATGCCGACCTTCTACGTCAATCCGACCGTCGGCGAGGCCTTCGTGCTCGTCGCCTTCACCATCGTCGTGCTCGGCGGCATGGGCTCGGTGCCCGGCGCGCTGATCGGCGGGCTGATCGTCGGCGTGGTCGAGAGCCTGTCCGGCCTGTTCCTCGGTGAATCGCTCGGGCAGATCGGCATCTTCCTCGTCTTCATTGCCGTGCTGCTGGTGCGGCCGACCGGCCTGTTCGGGGCGAAGGCATGAAGGGCCTCGGCACCATCGCCGTCGTCGTCGCCGTGCTGGCCGCGGTGCCGCTCGTCATCCACTCCAACACGGCGCTCAACTTCCTGGTCGTCACCCTGCTGACGGCGCTGGCCGGGCAGGGGTGGAACATCCTCGGCGGCTATGGCGGACAATATTCGTTCGGCCACGCCGCGTTCTTCGGCACAGGCGCCTATGTCACCGCGATCCTCCAGGTCCGCTACGGCGTCAACGCCTGGCCGGGCTTTGTCGCGGGCATCGCCGCGGGCGCGCTGGTCGGCGCAGTCATCGGCGCGCTGACATTCCGCGCGGGCCTGCGCGGCTCGTACTTCGCGCTGGTGACGCTGGCCTTTGCCGAAGTGCTGCGCATCCTCGCCAGCGTCGCGCCGATCACCGGCGCCGGCGTCGGCACGTTGGTCAAGCGCGATTTGCACGCCTCGGCCTTGCAGTTCGAGAGCCGTGCGGTGTTCTACTGGGTCATTCTCACGTTGGTGGTCGTCTCGCTCGTCATTGCGCGCGCGATCGAGAATTCGCGCTTCGGCGCCTGGCTGATCGCCGTGCGCGAGAACGAAGATGCGGCGCGCGCGCTCGGCGTCGACGCGTTC
The DNA here is from genome assembly GCA_051959715.1 of Pseudolabrys sp. Lineage (GTDB taxonomy): Bacteria > Pseudomonadota > Alphaproteobacteria > Rhizobiales > Xanthobacteraceae > Pseudolabrys. Next base: position 8,346 of record JBQCFB010000364.1, on the reverse strand, counting down.
AAGGTCAAGCTCGGCGCCATGACCATCTCGGCGGCGATCACCGCCGCCGCCGGCTGCTTCTACGCGCAGTATTTCCTGTTCATCGATTCCGGCATCGCCTACGGCGCACGCATGTCGATCGAGGCGCTGCTGACGCCGATCATCGGCGGCGCCGGCACGGTGTTCGGTCCGCTGGTCGGCGCGCTGGTGGTGAAAGCGCTCGGCGAGGCGGCGACCACCGTCGCGGGCGATGCGCCCGGCCTCAACCTCATCGTCTATGGCTGCGTGCTGGTGCTCGTCATCGCATTTGCGCCGCGCGGACTCATCGGCCTCCTGTCCGGGATCAATCGGCGCTTCCGCCGGCGGGAGGCGGCGCATGGCTGAGCCGCTGCTCGCCGTCTCGAACCTGACGCGCCGCTTCGGCGGGTTGCTCGCGGTCGACGGCGTGTCGATCGCCGCCGACGAGGGGCGCATCACCGGCCTGATCGGACCGAACGGCGCCGGCAAGACGACTTTGTTCGGACTGATCTCGGGCTTCGTCAGGCCGAACGATGGCGCGATCCGCTACGCCGGCGAAGCGATCACCGGCCTGCCCGTGCACGAGCGAGCGCGCCGCGGCATCGCGCGCACCTTCCAGATCGTGCAGCCCTTTGCCGGCCTTACCGTTCGGGAAAACATCGTCGTCGGCGCGCATCTGCGGCATCGCGCGCGCACCGATGCGCTCGCTGCGGCCGATATTGTCGGCCGCGAGGTGGGGCTCGGCGGCATGCTCGATCGCCCCGCGGACACCCTCACCGTCGCCGGCCGCAAGCGGCTCGAACTCGCCCGCGCGCTCGCGACCGAACCGAAGCTCCTTCTGCTCGACGAGGTGCTTGCCGGGCTCAACCCGACCGAGATCCGCGAGATCGTGCCTGTGATCCGCAAGCTCTGCGATCGCGGCATCACGATCGTGATGATCGAGCACGTGATGCAGGCGGTGATGAGTCTGTCCGAGCACATCTTCGTGCTCGCCGAAGGCCGCATCATTGCCGAAGGCGCGCCGGCGCAAGTCGCGGCCGACCGCGGCGTCATCGAAGCCTATCTCGGCCATGGCGCCGCCAGGAAGCTCGGAGGGCAGGCATGACCGCTCTGCTCGACGTGCAGGACCTCCGCGCCGGCTATGGCGAGACCGAAGTGCTCCGCGGCGTGGACTTCAATGTCGCGCCCGGCGAAATCGTCGCGGTGCTCGGCTCCAACGGTGTCGGCAAGTCGACGCTCAACCGGACGCTCTCCGGCGTCATTCGCGCGCGCGGTGGCGCCATCCGGTTCGAGGGCGCCGATGTCGCGGGCGAGAGGCCGGGGACAATCGTCGCGCGCGGCCTCATTCACGTGCCGGAAGGCCGCCGCATCTTTCCGAACATGACCGTGCGCGAGAACCTCGATCTCGGCAGCTATCGTCGCGGCAAGCCGCACCGCGCCGAGAACCGCGAGCGCGTCCTCACGATCTTCCCGCGCCTGCGCGAGCGGCAGAGTCAATTTGCCGGCACCTTGTCCGGCGGCGAGCAGCAGATGCTGGCGATCGGCCGCGGCCTGATGGCCGAGCCGAAGCTCATCATCCTCGACGAGCCGTCGCTCGGCCTGTCGCCGCTTTTGGTCGAGGAATTGTTCGCGCTGATCGCGCGCATCCGTTCCGACGGCGTCGCCGTGCTTGTGGTCGAGCAGAACGTGGTGCAGAGCCTCGAGATCGCCGACCGTGCCTACATTCTTTCCGAAGGGACGTTCGTGATGTCCGGTCCCGCCGCGACAATCGCCGCCGACCCTGCGCTCAAACGTGCTTACCTGGGACTTTGACGAATGACCGAACACTCTCTCCGCACCCGCCTGACGCAGAAGCCGATCGTGATCGCACCCGGCATCTACGATCCGCTGACGGGCCTGCTCGCCGAGCAGGCCGGGTTCGAGGCTGCCTATGTGTCCGGCGCGGCCATCGCCTATACGCGGCTCGGCCGTCCCGACATTGGTCTCGTCAGCATGTCGGAAGTGGCGGAGACGCTGACGCTGATCCGCGACCGTGTCGGCTCCTGGCTCGTGGTCGATGCCGATACCGGCTACGGCAACGCGCTCAATGTCGAGCGCACCGTGCGCCTGTTCGAGCGCGCCGGCGCCAATGCGATCCAGCTCGAGGACCAGGATTTCCCCAAGCGCTGCGGTCACCTCGACGACAAGGTTTTGATTCCGGCGCAGGAGATGGCCGGCAAGATCAAGGCCGCCGTCGATGCGCGCGCCTCGCGCGAGACGCTGATCATCGCGCGGACCGATGCGGTCGCCGTCGAGGGGCTCGACAGCGCGCTCGAGCGCGTCGCCCTTTACCGCGAAGCCGGAGCCGACATGCTGTTCGTCGAGGCGCCGCGCGAGCGGGGCGAACTGGGCAAGGTGGTCGAACGCGTCGGTCCCGGCATTCCGCTGATGGCCAACATGGTGGAAGGCGGCAAGACGCCCATTTTGCCGGCGCCCGAGCTCGACGCGCTCGGCTTCGCGCTCGTCATCTTTCCCGGCGGCATCGTGCGCGCGCTCGCCAAGGCGGCGCGCGAATTCTACGGCACGCTGAAGGCCGACGGCACCACCGATGCCTTCCGCCCGCGCATGTTCGATTTTCACGCGCTCAACGACCTCATCGGCACGCCGGAAACGCTCGCGCGCGGCCAGTGGTACGCCGACTACAAGCCGGGCAAGAACTGATGCGGACGCTCGATCCCGTCACCCTTGCCGTGCTCAATGGCCGTCTCGTCCAGATCGCCGACGAGATGGACGCGACGCTTTACCGCTCGGCCTTCAACCCGATCATCGCCGAGGCGCACGACGCCTGCCATGGCCTCTATCATGCCGAGACCGGCGCGACGCTCGTGCAGGGCACGTCCGGCCTGCCGATCTTCGTCGGCGCCATGGCCTTCGCGGTAAAGGCCGTGATCGACAAGGTCGCCGAGCAGGGCGGCCTGAAAGAGGGCGATACTTATCTCTTCAACGATCCTTACGATGGCGGCACGCACCTGAACGATTTCCGCCTGGTGCGGCCGGTGATGCGGGGCGGCAAGGTGTTCGCCTGGCTCGCCTCGGTCGGTCACTGGCTCGACGTCGGCGGCAACGTGCCCGGCAACTTCAATGCCAAAGCGACCGAGAGCTTCCAGGAGGGCTTCCGTGTTCCGCCGGTGAAGCTCGTGAGCAATGGAGTATTCCAGCAGGACATTGCCGACATCCTCGCCGCCAATTCGCGCGTGCCGCAGTCGAACTGGGGCGACCTCAACGGCCAGCTCAACGCGTTGCATCTCGGCGAGCAGCGCGTGCATGCCTTGCTCGACGAATATGGCGACGAGACGGTCGCGACGGCCATGCAGGCCCTGTCGGCGCGCGCCGAGGCGCTGATGCGCGCCAACATCGCCGCGCTGCCGGACGGTACCTATATGTATGACGATTTCCTCGACAATGACGGCGTGACCGACGAGCCGCTGAAGATCGCGCTCGACATGACCATCCGCGGCGACCGGATGACGCTCGACTTCTCGCGCTCGTCGCCGCCCTGCCAGGGCCCGCTCAACATTGCGCGCTCGACCGCGGTCGCGTGCTGTTACGTCGCCCTCAAGCATCTGTTCACCGACGTGCCGGCGAATGCCGGCTGCCTTGCGCCGATCGACTTCGTCATCCCCGACACGACGCTGCTCGGCGTTTCGGCGCCGAAGCCGGTCGGCGGCTACACCGAGACCATTCTGCGCGTCATCGACACGGTGTTCGGAGCGTTCGCCAAGGCGGCGCCCGAGCGCGCCAATGGCAGCCCGTATGCGACGATCAATGCGCTGTCGCTTGCCGGCTGGCGCAAGGACCATCGCCGCTGGGTGATGTTCTGCTTCTTCGGCGGCGGGCTCGGCGGCAATCCGGAAGGCGATGGCTTGAACCACGGCAATAACCCGATCTCGACCGCGACCATCCCGCCGGCGGAAATCCTGGAATCGCTCTATCCGATCATGTTCACGCAATGGGCGCTGCGTACCGATTCCGCCGGCCCCGGCCGGCACCGCGGTGGCTGCGGCGCGATCTATGAGATCGAGGCGCTGAACGAAGGCTTGACCGACGTCTTCCTCCTCGGCGAGCGCGGCAAGTTTCCGCCCTTCGGCGTCAATGGCGGCAAGAGCGCCGCACTCAACCGCTTCTTTTACGCGAGTGGTGTGGGCGAGCGCTCGCCTGACCTCGTCTCCAAGATCACCGACGTGCGCATTGCGCGCGGCCAGCGCGTGCGGCTGGAAACGCCCGGCGGCGGGGGCTTTGGCGATCCGATGACGCGAGACCCGGCGAAGGTCGCGCGCGACGTCGCGTTTGGGTATGTGTCGCGTGAGAAGGCCGCGAGCGATTACGGCGTGACGATCGCTGCGGACGGCGGTGTCGATCAATCGGCCACCGCACGCCTGCGCAAGGTGCAAGCATGAGCGCGAGGAGCTCGATTGTCGGCGTCGACGTCGGCGGCACCTTCACCGATCTATTCCTGTTCGACGCTGCTGCGCGCACGTTCAAGACAGCGAAGGTGCCGTCGAACCGCGGCAACGAGGCCGCGGGCTTCATGGCCGGGCTCGAAGCACTCGGCGACGTCGGCGCGTTCGGCTCGATCGTCCACGGCACTACCGTCGGCACCAACATGCTGTTGGAGCGGCGCGGGCCGCGCATCGGCGTGATCACCACGCGCGGTTTCCGCGACGTGCTCGAGATGCGGCGCCGCGACCGCCGCCAGACCTGGGGCCTGTGGGGCGAGTTCGTGCCGATCGCCGACCGCGACCTGCGTGTCGAGGTCGGCGAGCGGACCCTGGCCGACGGCACCATTCGCACCGCGGTCGATCCGACCGAAGTCGCGAAGGCGGCAGCAGCCCTCAAGGCGCGCGGGGCGCAGGCGCTCGCCATCATCTTCATCAACGCCTACGCCAATGCCGAGAACGAGCGCCGTGCGCTCGACGCGGCGCGCGCGGTTTGGCCGAACGAGCACGTCTCGGCGTCGCATCAGGTGATGCCGGAGATCCGGGAATTCGAGCGCGCCTCGACCACCGCGCTCAACGCCTATCTTCAGCCCGGCGTCGGCGCCTACCTTGCCCGGCTCGAAGGCGCGCTGGCGCAAAAGAGCTTCGCCGGCACGTTCCACATCGTGCAATCGAACGGCGGCGTCATGTCGACGAAGACGGCGCGGCACCTGCCGGTGCGCACCGCGCTGTCGGGTCCGGCCGCCGGCGTCATCGCCGCCGCGGCGATCGCACGCGCCACCGGCTATGACGACATCATCACCGGCGATCTCGGCGGCACCTCGTTCGACGTCTCGGTCGTTGCCGGCGGCAAGGCCTCGCTCGCGGCGCAATCGACCATCGACTTCGGCATGGTCATCCGAACGCCGATGATCGAGATCACCACCATCGGCGCCGGCGGCGGCTCGATCGCGTCGGTCGACCGCGGCGGGCTGCTCCAGGTCGGGCCGGAGAGCGCCGGCTCGGTGCCGGGGCCGGCCTGCTACGGGCAGGGCAATGAGCGGCCGACGCTGACGGACGCGCACGTCGTGCTCGGCCGCATCAATGCCGCGCGTCCGATCGGCAAGCTGCCGGCGCTCGACGTCGAGGCGGCCAAGCGCGCAATCGAGACGCAAGTGGCAAAGCCGCTGAACCTCACCGTCATGCAGGCGGCGGAAGCCATCGTCCGTGTCGCCGACGCGCGCATGGCAGGCGCGATCCGCCTCGTCTCGATCGAGCGTGGCCACGATCCGGCGAAGTTCGCCGCAATGCCATTCGGCGGCGGCGGCGCGCTGCATGTCGGCGCGCTGATCAAGGAGATCGGCTTGAAATGCGCGGTGGTGCCGCGCTTCCCTGGGGTCACCTCGGCGCTCGGCTGCGTCATCGCCGATCTGCGGCACGACCAGGTGCAGACGCTCAATCTCAATGTCGACGGCCTCGACATCGCCGCGCTCGACAAGCGCATGATGACCGCCGGGCAGGAGGCGAAGGCGGTGGTCGACGCGGCCGGCATTGCCGTCGACCGTGTCGATGTCGTGTTCGAGCTCGACATGCACTATCACGGCCAGACGCACACCGTGGCCGTGCCGCTGCCGGTGACGCTCGGCGCAGGCGGAACCGGCATCACCGAGGCCGCGATCCGCACAGCGTTCGACAAGACTTACGAAGCCGCGTTCGGCCGGCTGCTGCCGGGCATCCCGACGCGCATCGTGTCACTGCGGACGGCGGCGATCGGCCGCCGCCCGGCGTTCGACCTGTCCGCCTTCGCGCCGCCGGCAGACGCCTCGCTCGAGAAGGCGGCCAAAGGCGCGCGCAAGGTCTTCCACGGCGGCGCGTGGCACGACACGAAAGTGTGGTCGCGCCTCGATCTACCGACGGGCGCTGCGATCGAGGGTCCCGCCGTGCTCGAGCAGCCCGACGCCACCATCTTCATCGATCCCGGTCTCAAGGCCACCGTCGACAAACTCGGCAACGTCATCGTGGAGCGCGCATGAATCTCGCATCGACCGCGCTGCTGCTCGTCGATCTGCAGAACGACTTCATCCATCCGAAGGGCGCCTATGCACGCGGCGGCGCGGTGAGCACCGAGGCCGCTGCCTTGCCGGCAAAGCTGAAGCCGCTCGCCGCGGCCGTGCGCGCGAAGGGCGGCGTAGTCGGCGGCACCATGTTCACGCTGGTGCCGGGGCGGGGCGGTGAGCCGATGATCTCGCCGCATCTGAAGAAGCTGCGGCCGTTCCTGCGCAAGGGTGACTTCCTGCCCGGCTCCTGGGGCCAGCAGGTGGTCGACGACTTGCAGCCGCTCGACTTCACGGTCGAGAAGCTCGCGTACTCCGCCTTCTACATGAGCCGCCTCGACTGGCTCTTGCGCAAGTTCGGCGTCGAGCGGTTGATCGTCGGCGGTATCGTCACCAATGGCGGCGTCGCTTCGACGGTGAGGGACGCGCATGTCCGCGACATCGAAGTGAGCGTGCTGGAGGACGGCTGCGCTGCCCCGACGCCGGCCATGCACGCCGCAGCGATCGAGGGCCTGCGCCCGGTCGCCGAGATCGTCACAATCGCCGAGGCGCTGAAGACAATCGGATGAGCAGCGTCCTGCCGCCGCCTGAGAGTTTCGACGCGCAGGTGCCGCTCGTTATTGTCGGCGCCGGCGCGGCGGGCCTGTGCGCGGCTCTGGCGGCGAAGGAAGCGGGCGCCGAGCCGGTCGTGATCGAGCGCGACGTGGTGCCGTCCGGTTCTACGGCCTTGTCCGCGGGGCTGATCCCGGCGGCGGGCACGCGCTTCCAGCGAGACAAGGGCATTGCGGATTCCGCCGCGCTCTTCGCCGCCGACATCGAGCGCAAGGCGCATGGCGAGAACGACGCCGCGGCGGTCGAAGTGATCGCGGCCAATGCCGGGCCGACGATTGAATGGCTGGCGGACCGCTATGGGTTTCCGTTCGAGGTCATCGACAATTTCAACTATCCGGGCCATTCCGCCTTTCGCATGCACGGCCTGCCGACGCGCTCGGGCGTCGAGCTGATCGACCGCCTTCGCGCGGCGGCCGAAGCGAGCGACGTCACCATTCTCACCGGCGCGCGGGTCGAGACGCTCTTCGCGGATGCCGGCGGCCGCATCGTTGGTGTCGAACCGGTGCGCGGCGACGGCGCGCGCGAGCGCATCGGCTGCGGCGCGGTGGTCCTCGCCTGCAACGGCTATGGCGGCAATCCGGATCTGGTGCGCGAACTCATTCCCGAGATGGCGGACGCGCTCTATTTCGGCCATCCCGGTAATCAGGGCGAGGCGGTGGACTGGGGCCGCGCGCTCGGCGCCGAGCTCGTGCATCTCGGCGCATATCAGGGCCACGGTTCGGTCGCGACGCCGCACAATATATTGGTCAGCTGGGCGGTGATCATGGAGGGCGGCATCCAGGTCAACGCGCAAGGGCGTCGCTTCTGCGACGAGTCGCGCGGCTATTCCGAGCAGGCGGCGGAAGTGCTGCGGCAACCGGACGGCATCGCCTGGAACGTGTTCGATGCGCGCATCGCTGCCGTGGCGCGGCAGTTCGAGGACTTCCGCAACGCCGAGAAGGCCGGGGCGCTGATCGCCGCGCCGACGCTCGAGGCATTGGCTGCGCGGATGCATGTGCCGGCGGCATCGCTCACCGCCGAATGGGAGGAGGTCGAGCGTTGCAAAACCGGCGGCACGGCCGATCGCTTCGGCCGCTCGTTCGACGCGCGGCATGCGTTCGCCGGCCCGTGGCATGCGGTCAAGGTGACGGGCGCGCTGTTCCACACGCAAGGCGGCCTCGTTGTCGATCGTCATGCGCGCGTCAAACGCCGGGACGGTGGTCTCTTCCCCAATCTGTTCGCGGCCGGCG
>JBQCFB010000363.1:0-8199 GCA_051959715.1 Pseudolabrys sp. | reverse complement strand
GTTGATGTCGAGGTACCAGGGGTTGCCCGAAAGGTGAGGGGCGAGGGACTGCGCCGCCTCGAGGCTCGACGCCGCCGTGACGGCCGAGATGACCATGTCGGTCTCGGCGACGGCGTCGGCGGCGGAGCGCGCCAGCCGCACACCCATTCCCTCGCCGGCGGTTTTGAGGGCCGCGCCCTCGCTGCCGGCGAACAGGATGTCCCAAGCGGCGATCTGCTCGATGCCGCCCTCGCGCAGGCCCGAGGCGATCGCCTGGCCGGCTTCGCCGAAGCCGATGAAGGAGATACGGGGCGTGTTGCGGCGGGTCATGGGCCTGGTTCCTTGTGCCGCGCGGCGACCGGCCGCGCTCGCGCGCCCTGTTTAGAGCAGGCCTTCAGAGCATGTCGAGCGGCTGTGGCTCTTCAGGAGGCGGGAAGGCGGCGTCGAGCGTGTCGAGGTCCGCGGCGCGCAGTTGGAGCGCGAGCGCGCCGAGGTTCTCGTCGGCGTGAGCCGTTACCGTCGCCTTCGGGATGACGATGACGCCCTGCTTGAGGAGCCAGGCGAGCGCGACCTGCGCCGGCGTCGCGCCATGGCGTTTCGCGACCTCGGCGAGCGACCTGTGGCCGAGCATGCGCGCCTGCTCGAGCGGCGAATAGGCCATGACCGGCATCTTGTGCGTGCGGCAGAACGGCAGCAGGTCGAACTCGATGCCCCTGCGGGTGAGGTTGTAGAGCACCTGGTTGGTCTGGCAGTGGCGGCCGTGCGGCACGCGCCAGAGCTCCTGCATGTCGTCATGGTCGAGATTGCTGACGCCCCAGCCGCGAATCTTGCCGGCGGACTGCAACTCCTCGAATGCGGCGACCGTGTCGGCGAGCGGATATGAACCGCGCCAGTGCAGGAGGTAGAGATCGATGCGGTCGGTCTTCAGCCGCTTCAGGCTGCGCTCGCAGGCGGCGATGGTGCCGCGGCGCGAGGCATTCGACGGCAGCACCTTGCTGACGATGAAGAGGCGGTCACGGTCTCCGCCGACCGCGTCGGCGACGATCGCCTCGGCCTCGCCGTCGCCGTACATCTCGGCGGTGTCGATCAGGGTCACGCCGCTGTCGATGCCGTGGCGCACCGCCTTCACTTCGGCGGCACGCACGCGCGCGCTTTCGCCCATGCGCCATGTGCCGATCCCGTAGACCGGCATGTCGATGCCGGCGGGAAGGCGGACGGTGGGGATGGATGTGGTTGTCATGGATCGTCTCAACCTCTCCGTCGTCCTGAGGCGCTCGCGCGCACATTGCGCGCGAGCCTCGAAGGACCTGTGACTCAGAGACCCTTCGAGGCTCGCGCTACGCGCTCGCTCCTCAGGGTGACGGGTCACTACTTGTGCTTCACCACCGGCGTGCCGTGCGTATGGAAGGACTCGATCGTCTTCAGGCCCCATGCCTGGCCCTTCTTTCGCTCTTCCTCGGTCCAGGTGATTGTCTTCCAGTCGGGCGCGAGGATCAGCTTGGCGCCGGCATTCGCCACTTCGACGCGGTTGCCGCCCGGCTCGTAGACATACAGGAAGAACGTCTGCTGCACCGCGTGCTTGTGCGGGCCGGTCTCGATGAACACGCCATTCTCGAGGAAGATGTCGGCCGCGAGCAGGATCTCCTCGCGCGAATTGAGCGCGTAGGTGACGTGATGGAAACGGCCGGGCGTGCCGGTGTGGTCGCGCGTATAGGCGAAGTCGTAGGACTTGTTGGTGGCGGTCAGCCAGATGCCGGCTTCCGAGCCGTCATTGAGCACGATGCGCTCGGTCAGGCGGAAGCCGAGATAGTCCTCGAAGAACTTGCGGCAGGCCGAAATGTCGACGGCGAGCCCGTTCCAGTGGTCGAGCCGGCGCACGTTGCAGCCGCGGCCGGGAAAGCGCTGCGCCTGGTTCTTGAGCGAGGGCTTGAGCTCCGGCGGCGCTTCGTACCATTCGGTCTCGAAATAAAGCTCGATGACGTGACCGTCCGGGTCCTTGCAGACGAAGGTCTTGCCGTGGCCGAGATCACCGTCGGTCCAGCCGATGTCGAAGCCGGAGCCTTTCAACGCGGCGGCGCGGCGCTCGAGCGCCTGCGGCGAGCGGCAGCGATAGGCGACGTGCTTCATGCCGTTGGTGTCGGAGGCGGTGAGCTTGAGCGAGTAGCGCTCGTAGTCGTCGTAGCCGCGCAGATAGACGCTGTCGCCCTTCTCGCCGGAAATGGTCATGCCCATGACATCGACGAAGAAGCGCACGCTCTTGTCGAAGGTCGGGGTCAGGAGTTCGAGGTGCCCGAGATGGGCAATGTCGAGGACGGGTTCTTTGGGCAGGGTCGTGCTGTTCATGGGGCCTATTTAGCGTCTGGGCTCGCGCTTGTCTCGCCGTCCTCGCCGGCGGCCGGGCGCGAAATCGGGTGAAAAAGCCGGCCGGTCGCGTGAACCGGGCTGCGGGTACACGCGACCAACGGGTGTAGCGCAAGCGCGCGCCCCGCAGACGGAGGAAACCATGACCATCTCGATGACCAAGCCCTTCGCGGCCCTTGCTCTGACCCTGACGATCATCGCTGGCACGACAGCCGCGGCCCAGGCTGGCGGCGGAAAAGGCCACGGCGCGGTCCGCGCCTCGGGCGTGACCCTTGCCTACAGTCAGCCGGGCCCGGTCGTGCGCGACCACCGCGGCCAGTCCGGCAGCCAAAGCTCAGGCTCCGGCTGGAACGGTCAGGTCCGCGACCATCGCACCGGCCACCAGTTCTGTTTCGGCGGATTGTTCGGCGGCACCCAGTGCACGCAGCTTTAGGACTGCTCCGCGGTCCCTGACATGACGGACGGGTCGGCCTCGGCGCAGATCCGTCCGTCGGCCGTCGCGCGGCTCAACCGGACGACGGGCGGCGCGTGAAGACGAGCACGAAATTATTCGCCGGCATCGGCACGGTGTCGGCGAGCACAAGCCCGCTCGCGGTGGCGAGCGCTTCGAGGTCGCGCGTGTCGCGTACGCCCCATGCGGCGTTGCGCGCGCGCAGGCTCGCGTCGAACTCGGCATTGCTCGGCGCCGTGTGGGCGCCGTCGCGCATGAACGGGCCATAGACGAACAGGCGGCCGTCGCGCGTCAGGATGCGGCCGGCGCCGGCGATCAGGTTCCGCGCCACGTCCCAAGGCGAGATGTGCAGCACGTTGATGCACAGCATGGCGGCGACCGGCCCGCCGGGTGTCCAGCGCCAGGTGGGATCGGCGAGATCGATGCGCTGTGCCGGCGCGACGTTGCCGAGCCGTGCATGCGCGCGCCAGGCCTGGATGCTGGCGAGGTGGGTGTCCTGGAGGTCGCTCGGATGCCAGGTGAGGTTCGGCGTCCGCGCCGCGTAGGTCACGGTGTGCTGTCCGGTGCCGCTGCCGAGCTCGAGCACGGCGCCGGATTTCGCCGCCAGAAAGGGGAGAAGCACCTGCCAGATCGGCTCGTGGTTGCGATGGAACGCGGGCGCGTCGAGGCGGCCTTCATCCGCCGGCGGCGTGCCATCCTTGCCGAATTCGACCACGAAGCGGGACATTGTTTGCTTTCAAACCATCGAAACGCGGCCCTCATGAACCACGTGCGGACCGCTTCGGTCAAACCTTGGGCGAGTGGGAAGAATCCCCTTCATTCGTTGTTTTTCAGATGGGCCTGCGGCAAGATCGCGGGGTGAGGGAACGCGCGGCCCGAAGGCCGCAAACAACAACGCCGGCAACAAAAAACAGCCGCCGGCAGCCAAGGGAGGATGGAAGATGCGCAAGGTCTATGGGCTTGCGGCGATCGCCGCTGCCATTACGCTCGCCACCGGCGCCGCGCAGGCGCAACAGAAGGTCGTCATCGGACTGCCGACGTCGCCGCCGAACGTCGTGCACATGCCGCCGATCGTCGCCAAGGATCTCGGCATCTTCAAGAAGGCCGGCTACGACGTCGAGTTCGTCTCGCTCGGCGACGGCACCAAGGTCTACCGCGCGCTGCTCGCGGGCAATATCGACTTCGGCCTGACGCCGGGCGCGCCGACCATCATCGGCACGGCGAACGGCGCCTCGGTGAAGGCGCTCTCGGCGAACCTGCCGAAATTCGAGGCCTCGATGATCGTGCGCGGCAACATCAAGACGATGGAAGATCTGAAGGGCAAGCGCATCGGCATTCAGGAGCCCGGCGGCTTCTCCGACATTCTGAGCCGCAGCGTGCTGCGCTCGGCCAAGCTCGATGCGAAGGAGGTCAACTTCGTCGCCATCGCCAGCGAGGACGTGCCGGCGCTGGTCGCCAACCAGGTCGACACCGCGATCCTGCACGTCGAGCAGGAGATGCTCGCCAAGAGCAAGGTGCCGGACCTGCACGCCGTCGCGCGCATGTGGGAATTGCAGCCGAAGACGCTCTACACCTTCCTGTCGGCGACCGAGAAGACGATCAAGGCCAAGCCGAAGATGGTCGAGGACATCGTCGCGGGAACGATCGAAGCGACCCGCGTCATGTATTCCGACAAGTCGAAGGTGCTGCCGATCATGGTCAAGGAGACCGGCTATCCGGCGAAGATCATCGACGAGACCTACGACTTCCTGGTGAAGAACTGCATCTGGGACGCCAATAGCGGCCTCTCCAAGGAGCGCATCGACTTCACCGCCAACCTGATGACCAAGGTCGGCAACATCAAGGAAGGCAAGACGCCGAAATACGATGACGTCGTCGACGCGAGCTTCGCCAAGAAAGCGATCGACAAGTTGGGCGAATGGAAGGGCCCGGTCTGTCCGACCGCGGCGTTCTGAGCCTCGAGATCCGGCGGGCGGCGCTCCGATGGCGCCCCCGCCGGCACGTTTCAGGAACGGCCGGGCGACGAACGGCAGGAGCAAGAATGAGCGTGGTCCATCAGGCGCAGACGGGCTCCGTCGCGGCGCCGAAGCCGGTGGCCGCCGCTCGGCCGCGCTGGTTCGAGAGCAGGTCGCTCTATCGCTACGGCTTCACACTCCTGATCCTCGTCGTCTGGGAGCTGGCCGGGCCGTTCATCGACCCGATCTTCTTCTCTTATCCTTCGAAGATCGCCGTCGCTTTCTACGATCTCACAGTGTCCGGTGACCTGCCGTATTACCTCGGACAGAGTCTGCGGGTGATGGTGCTCGGCCTTGGCTGCGCGATCCTCGTCGGCATTCCGATGGGCGTCGCCATGGCGCGCATCCAGAAGCTCGACTGGGCGCTCGATCTGCCGCTCAACGCGCTCTATGCGACGCCGACGGTGGCGCTGGTGCCGATCCTGGTGCTGTGGTTCGGCATCTACCTCAAGGCCAAGATCATCGTCGTGTTTCTGTTCGCCGTGTTCCCGGTGCTGATCAACACCTATCAGGGCGTGCGCGAATGCGACAAGAACATGCTCGAGGTCGCGCGCTCGTTCCGCTCGAGCGAAGCCGGCGTCTGGCAGGACGTGCTGCTGCCCTTCGCCCTGCCTTACATCGCGGCCGGGGTGCGGCTCGCGATCGGCCGCGGCCTCGTCGGCATGGTGATCGCCGAGTTCTACACGACGATCTCGGGGCTCGGATTCATGATCACGAAATACGCCAACGTCTTCGAAATGGACAAGACGCTGGTGCCGGTCTTCGTGCTGATGGTGCTCGGCGTGACGCTGACCGCGGGGCTGAAGAGGCTCGAGCGGCGTATCGCGCCGTGGAGCCACGCCAACCGCTGAGGCGGGCGGGCACAGACACAGGTTGTAAATTCAGATATGTGCATCCTATGATGTGCTGTCCGCCGGTCCCAGGCGAAGCGGCGGCATGGGGGCGCACATGGCCGGAATCGACGAGATCAAGCACGTTGTCGTCCTGATCCTCGAGAACCATTCGTTCGACCAGATGCTGGGGTGCCTGAAGGCCGTCTATCCCGGCCTCGATGGCGTCGATCCCGCCAATCCCCGTCAGAATGTCGACGACGAGGGCACCGTATTTGCGCAGGCGCCGACCACCGAGCGGCAGATGCTGCTCGATCCGCATCACGAGGTCGAGCACGTCGCGGTCCAGCTTTCCAATCATAATGGCGGCTTCGTGCGGGACTTCGTCGAGTCGTTCCCGACGGCGCCCGCCACCGCCCGTCAATATGTGATGGGCTATTACCCGCTCGACTTCCTACCGGCCTTGCACAAGCTCGGCAGGAATTTCACGGTCTGCGACCGCTGGTTCTCCTCGCTGCCCGGCCCCACCTGGCCGAACCGGTTCTTCGCGCTCAGCGGCACCTGCTTGGGACGCGTCGACATGCCGGGCGACGGCACGAGCGGCAAGGATCTGCCGGGCTTCTTTCATCAGACGCAGGTGACGATCTTCGACCGGCTGACCGATGCCGGTGTGCATTGGAAGGTCTATTTCCACGACGTGCCTCAAAGCTGGACGATGAAACGGCTGCGCGCGCCGCACAACGCCGCGCGGTATTTCTATATCGACCAGTTTTTCGCGGACGCGCGCGGCGCCGCGCTTGACTTTCCCGACTTCAGCTTGATCGAGCCCGATTACATGGGCAGCGACGAGAATGACGATCACCCGCCGCATGACATCATGAAGGCGGAGAAGCTGATCGCGGACGTCTACAACGCGCTTCGCGGCAACGAGGAGCTCTGGCGCTCGACGCTGCTCGTCACCTTCTACGACGAGCACGGCGGTTTCTACGACCATGTGGAGCCGACGGCGGCCGTGCCGCCAGACGATCACACCGCGACGAGCGTCGACCCGCATAATCCCTGGACGTTCGGCTTCGACCGGTTCGGAGTCCGGGTGCCAGCCATCCTTGCGTCGCCCTGGGTCGACGCGGGCGTCGAGAAGGCCCAATTCGATCACACCAGTGTGCTCAAATTCGTCCAGGAAAAGTGGCATCTGCCGCCGCTGCCGAGCCGGCGGATCGCCGCCGCGACCAGCATCGGCGTCGCGCTCAGGAACACGCCGCGCATGGATGCGCTGCCGCGGATTGTGCTCGACCCGAATCAACTCGTGCCGCCGGATCCGGAATTGGAGGAAGCGGCGTTCGGCATTGTCAGCGAGCACCACCAGGGCCTGGCCCGGTTGACGGAGTACCTGATCAAGGCACTGTGGGAGGACGCGAAAGTGGGCGCAGTCGAGGCCGCGCCGCGCCTCTATTCGAGCGGTTCGCGGCTGGCGGTGTGGTTGCTCGACTGGCTGCGCGGTCGATGCGAATGGGGCATGGCGCGCTTCTACGGCACGGCGCATTACAAGGTTGCGCTCGCAAAACCCGATCACCTCGCGTCAGAGAGCGCGACGCCGCGAAACCGCGTGGTCCGTTTTCTCACCACCCAGAAATCGCGCGCCGTCGAGGGATTGGCCGCGCGTATCGGCGACGAGGGGCGGCGGCTGGAGGAGCGCCATCATTCGCTGCGAACATTGGCTGCGATCACCGGGCGGCCGTTCGATCGGCATGAGGACACGAGTTTCGCCAAGGCATGGATGGCGCGGCATGGCGAAAAGGTGCATCCCGACGTGGACACCGAAGCCCGCACCTGACCTGCACCTGCCGGGGAACCTTGTTTCCCGTGCCGCCTTCTCAAGGCATGGCCGGCACCGACAAGATCGAGCGCAGCGCCGAGGACATCAAATCGAGCGCGCGGCATGTGCACGCGAGCGCCGCGCACATGGCGCGCGACACCGCGCAGATGGAGCTCGCCGCCGACCGGCGCACGCAGCTCGCCGCCAACCGCACCGTCTTCGCCGCCGAGCGCACCTATGCCGCCTGGGTCCGCACCGGCCTCGTCGCGCTGGCGAGCGGCATCGGCGCCAAGTCGCTGCTCGCCCACATCCTCCCGGAATGGCTGATCGGCCTCACCGGCAGCGTGCTGGTCCTGTTCAGCGCCTTCTGTTTTGCCGCCGCCGTGTGGCGTCACCTCGACCCCGGCCCGCCGCCGCCCGCGCCCGACACGCGGCTCCTGCCGCGGTGGCTCCTCCTCCTCGTCAACGGCTTCCTGGTGCTGGTCGCGCTTGCCTCGCTCATCGGCATCTGGTTCTCGCGGACGCCGGTCTGACATTTTGGCGACGGATGCATGCGAAAACGTGAGGCGCCGGGCCTTGGCCCGAACGCGGTGCGCCGCTTAGGCTTTGGCGGGCGACCGTCGACGGGGGTGCATCATGGTTCTCGGCCTTTCGCTTGCTGCGTTCACGATCCTGCACGTGCTCATCAGCCTTGCGGCGATCCTCGCCGGCGCCGTCGTCACTGCCGGCATGCTGCGCGGCGCCCGC
>JBQCFB010000362.1:0-2167 GCA_051959715.1 Pseudolabrys sp. | reverse complement strand
CGGGGAGCTCAGTCAAAGGCCGGCCAGGATGGCGGCGGTCAGGCGGCCGAAGAAACGCCAGGGCAGCCTGGCGTGGTCGGCGAGCACGATGCGGTGCGCCTTGGTGATCATGCCGCCTATATAACCGGTCGTTTTCGCGCCGACAACGAATAGGCGGTCGTGGCTGCATTGCAGCGCAAAAGCGATCGAGCCCGGCGTCCCTCGCGGGGCACCGGGCTCGAAATGCGTCCGCAAGGACGGAAGCGCTTATTCGTTGGCGGCAGCCGCCTCGCCGGTCGAGGTCGCCTCGACGATGCGGGCCTTCTTGCCGCGCAGACCGCGCAGGTAATAGAGCTTGGCGCGGCGCACCTTGCCGCGGCGCACGACCTTGATCGAGTCGATCATCGGCGAGTAGAGCGGGAACACGCGCTCGACGCCTTCGCCGTACGAGATCTTCCGCACCGTGAAGTTCTGGTGCAGGCCACCGCCGGCGCGGCCGATGCAAACGCCCTCATAGGCCTGCACGCGGCTCTTGTCGCCTTCGATCACCTTGACGTTCACGAGCACGGTGTCGCCCGGGCCGAAGTCCGGAATGTCCTTGCCGGCCGAGAGCTTTTCGATCTGCTCTTTCTCGAGCGTCTGGATGAGGTTCATGGGTTCAACTCCGTCGGCAGCGCCAGCAACCGGCGCGCGGTTCCTAGTCAATTCTGAATGGGTTGGGCGGGCTTCTAGACCAATTTCGCCGGCTTGTCACGCTCTCATGAGCCCCCGGAAGGGCCGCTTTTTGGCTGTTTCCGGGCCGCATAGGCGGCCCAGAGGTCGGGCCGCCGCTCGCGGGTCAGCCGCTCCGCCTCGGCCCGGCGCCAGGCCGCCACCTTGGCATGGTCGCCGGACGTCAGGGTCTCCGGGATCGGCTCGCCCTCGAACACCGGGGGCCTCGTGAATTGCGGGTATTCGAGCAGGCCGTCGGCGAAGCTTTCCTCGACCGCCGAGGCCTCCTTGCCCATGACCCCGGCGAGGAGCCGGACGCAGGCATCGAGCAGGGCGAGCGTCGGGATTTCGCCGCCGGACAGCACGTAATCACCGATCGAGACCTCCTCCAGGCCGCGGGCGGCGATCAAGCGCTCGTCCACGCCCTCGAACCGGGCGCAAAGGACGACCACGCCGTTGCCGTGGGCGAGGTCCTGGACCCGGCGCTGGGTCAGCGGCCGGCCGCGCGGGCTCATCAGCAGCCGGGGCCGGGTGTCGCGGGGGACGGCGTCCAGCGCCTTGGCCAGCACGTCGGCCTTCATGACCATGCCGGGGCCGCCGCCGGCCGGAGTGTCGTCGACGGTGCGGTGCCGGTCGGTCGCCGCGGCGCGGATGTCGAGCGTCTCCAGCGACCAGATGCCGGCGGCCAGCGCCTTGCCGGCCAGGCTCGCGCCCAGCGGCCCGGGGAACATCTCAGGGAAGATGGTCAGGACGGACGCGCGCCACATGGCTCATCTCGATCCGGCGGTGTTCGTGTCGTCGCCCTCGCGGGCTTCGACTTCCGCGGGCAGCACGACGACGATCCTTTTCGCCGTCACGTCGACCTCGGGCACGACGGCCTCGGTGAACGGCAGCAGCAGCGTCTTGCCGCCGGCGGCCGGCGCGATCTCGACGATGTCGCCGGCGCCGAAATTGTAAACCGCGGCGACCGTGCCGATCGCGCCGCCGTCAGGCGCCACCGCGGCAAGGCCGACCAGGTCGGCATAGTACCAGGTGTCGTCCTCGTCGATGTCCGGCAGCCGCTCACGCGGCAGGTAGAGCTCGACGTTGCGCAGGCTTTCGGCCGCGTTGCGGTCGTCGACACCGTCGATGCGCGCGACGAGGAAGTCCTTGTTCGGACGCAGCGTGTCGATCGTGAACTGCCGCTTGCCGTCCTTGTCCTCGAGAGCGCCGTAATCGGCGATGGCGAGCGGGTCGGCTGTGAACGACCACAACCTGATCTCGCCGCGCACGCCGTGCGCCGCGCCGAACCGCGCGACGAGGACCCTGTTCCCCCTCGCCCCGGGTGGGAGTGGGTGGCTCGCGGCGCGCGACCGCGCGGCGCGAGACGGGTGAGGGGGAGAGGCTTCGTTCATATCTCGCCCCCTCACCCGCCCTCGCTGCGCTCGGGCACCCTCTCCCACGAGGGGAGAGGGTGAGCCCTGCTCGTGGCGACGCC
>JBQCFB010000361.1:0-13477 GCA_051959715.1 Pseudolabrys sp. | reverse complement strand
GATCGACGTTGACGGCGGACAGACCGATCGTGCTGCCGACGACGTTGGTCTGTGCCTTGATGGAGAAGCGTCCGAAGCCGCCGCCGGGCAGCGGCTTCTGCCCTGCCCAGGCGAACGCGTCGCGCAGCGACGGTGAGTCGGCGGCGAGCGTGCCTTCGATCTTGAGCGTCGGGATGACGCTGATGCCACCCTCGACGGCGATCTTGCCCGGCTTGCCGTTGATCCGAAGTTTCAGTCCGGTGCGGCCGCCGGTCAGCGCCGCGGGAAAATCCGCGAGCGTCATGCTCGCATCGACCGGCTGGTCGTGCCAGACGAAGCGGCCGGTCGCACCGAAGGTCTTCGAGATGGATGGCCAGGCGAGCGAGAAGTTGACGTCGTCGAGCCGCTCGGTCGCGTTATAGGTTCGGTCGCGCAGCGTGACGGTGCCGCCGTCGATGCGCATCTCCGAGAAGGCGGCGCGGCGTTGCGCGCCGGGCTTCTGGCTTCTGGACAGCGCGGCGATCAGTCCGCCCCAATTGGAGTCGCCGTTCGCGCTGAGGTCGATTGTGATATGCGGCCGCTCGAGCGAGACGTCGGCGATCTCGACGCGACCGATCAGCAGCGGGAAGAATCGCAGCCGCGCGGTGAGGCGCTCGGCGGTGAGCGCCGGGTTGCTCGCCTCGCCGAGCGCGACGTCGCTGAAGGTCACGCTGCCGCTCGGGAAGAGCGACACTTCGGCAGGCCCGCGCAGAACCGGATCGAGCCCGGTGACGCTGCGGATTTCGCTCAGGGCCTGTTGCCGCACCGTCTCCGCCGACAACAGCAAATGTCCGCCCGCAACCAGCGCGCCGCCCGTTGCGATCACGGCAAGCAGCGCGAATCCCAGGCGTTTGAGGCCGGCGGCGGGGGTCAAAAGGAGGGTTCCGGTTGTTCTCGGCGACTTGCGCCGGCGGACTATAGCATCGGTCCGGCTAGGACCAACTTTGGTGGGCCTCTGTGACCCTTTCAAGGCCGGGTTAGGCACCGCCGCAGCGGCTATTTCGCCAGCACGCGGGTCGCCGGGAAGGCGACCTCGACAAGCGTGCCGGTGTCGACCTCGCTGGTGATGCGGAAGCGGGCATGGTTGGCCTCCGCCAGCGCCTTGGTGATCGGCAGGCCGAGCCCGGTGCCGGTTGCGCCCCAGCGCGCCGAGGTCGACAGCTGGCGGAAGGGCTCGAGCGCGGTCTGCAATTCCTTCTCGCTCATGCCGTGGCCAGTGTCGCGCATGCGCAGGCTCACCTCCTGGTCGTCATTGACAGCGGTCGAGACGATGATCTGGCCGCCGGCGCCGGTGAACTTGATGGAGTTCGACAGGATGTTGAGCGCGATCTGCTTGACCGAGCGCGCGTCGGCGACGATCGGCGGCAGGTTGGCGTTGAGCGACGTTCGGATGATGACGCGCTCGCGGTTCGCCTCCTGCTGCATGATGGCGACCGACTGGCGCACGAGATCGTTCAGGTCGATGGTGACGAAGGTGAGATCGAGCTTGCCGGCCTCGATCTTGGAGAGGTCGAGCAGATCGTTGAGCAGCGAGATCAGGTGCTCGCCGGAATTGTGGATGTCCTTGAGGTACTGGCGGTAGCGGTCATTGCCGACCGGGCCGAAGCGCTCGTCCATCATCACTTCGGAGAAGCCGATGATGGCGTTGAGCGGCGTGCGGATCTCGTGGCTGATCTTGGCGAGGAATTCGGATTTCGCGGTCGAGGCCTTCTCCGCCTCCTGCCGCGCATTGATGAGGTCTTCCTCGTTGCGCTTCCAGGCGGTGACGTCGCGCAGCACGGCGCAGTATTTGTCACCGTCCTCGATGCGGCCGACGGTGATGAAGAGCGGCACCAGGCCACCGCGCCGCACGCGGCCGATCGCTTCGCGGCCGGCGTCGGGCAGGCGCGCGCCGCCGCCGTCGCGCGCCAGGCGCTCGAGCGCGTCGTACAGCGGTCGCCGGCTTTCCGGAACGAACAGGTCGTCGAGCGACAATTGGGCGAACTCGCCCGCGTCGTAGCCGAACAGCGCCGCGGCGCTGCGGTTCGCCGACATGACGCGGCCGGCGCGGTCGAGCACCAGAACGCCGTCGGTCGCCGTATCGAGGATGGCATTGAGTTCGCCATTCTCGCGCGCGAGCCGCTCGAGGCTCGCTTCCGCCGCCGCCGATTGCGCCGGGTCCGCGGCGGCGGGCGCTTGCGTGTTGATCATGAGCACGAGCGCGTTCTCGTCGTGCCAGGCGACACTGAACAGCCGGCCTTCAACCGGCTTCTGGTTGCCGTTGACGGTGGCGATCGACAGCGTCTTGCCGCCGTTCTGGGTGTCGGAACCGTCGCGTTTCGTCTCGATGAACAGGCTGTCGAGCCCGCCGGCATTGGCGAGCGCTTCCAGCGTCGGATAGCCGGTCCAGTCGAGGAAGGCGCGGTTGGCGTAGAGCAGGCTGTTCAGCCGGTAGACCAGGATGCCGACCGGCACGCGTTCGAGGATCGGCCTGCCCTGATCGGCATCGCTGCTGCGCGCGGCCGGGGCGCGCTCGGCCGGAGCCGGCGGCGGCGCGACGAACGGTTCTTCGACGAGCTCCTCGCCCTTTGCCGGCGGCTTCTTCAGCCGCTCCGACAGTTCGCGTGCCAGCTCCTGGAAGGCGCTGTGCTCGTTGGCGCTGAGAGTCGGCTGCGCGGCGGGAGGGGTTGTCTCCGCTTTCGGCGTCTCGGTGGCCGGTGCGGGCGGCGGTGACGAGGGCGCAGGCGGCGGAGCCGGGAAGGGCAGGACCTTGCCGGCTTCCTCGTCGCGAGGTCGCTCGACGGCGCGCGGCTGCAAGGGCGGTGCGCTTGTGCGCTGACGCTGAAGCCGATCGATCTTGTCGAGGTCGCGGCAGATGCCGAAGCCGCGGAATCCGGAGAACTGGCGGTCGCGGTCGAACACGGGGAGCGCCGACATCTCGATCGGCAGGCGTTCGCTTGCGCCGTCAACCGGCCAGTCGATGACGATGCCGCTCCAGGTATCGCGCTGCGCCAGCGCCTTCGCCATGCGGCCGTCGCGGTCGATGTCGAGCGCGGCGGCGACCTCGGGCCACGGCCGTTCCAGCGTCGCCGCGATTTGCCCGCCGAGGAGGCGCGTGAATTCGGCGGCGCCGAGCGTGAAGCGCGTGTCGGCGTCCATCTGCCAGACGAAACGGAACGAGCCGCGCCGCGGGCGCAATTCGGCGGTGGGATTCGGCACGATCGGCGGTGCGGACGGCATCGCCTCGAGCACGGGCGCGGCCGGCTTCGCCGTTGCGGCCCCCGTGAAGGCCGTGAGCAACACGACGGTCGCGCCGGCGCCCAGCTTGAGCATGGCTATGGACCCGCCGGAGCTGTCGCCTTGCGCCGAGCCGGTGCGGCTCGCTTCGCTGGCGACGCTGACTGCGCCGAGCGCGACGAGATCACGCGCCTCGCCGAGCCGCGCTTTGGCCGCAGCTTGCGCCTCGATCAATTCGCCATCGGCGGTGAAGACCGCGGCCGGTGCTTCGATGTCGATGAGCAGTCGCCGCGCGCGCTCGGGCAGCGCCAGTTCCTTGCCGGCGCGCTCGGTCGCGACGACGAGCACCGCAGCGCTGTTGTCGGCGAGCGTGATCTTCGAGCACAGGCAGATAAGCGTGCCGCCGAGCGCAGCGCCGAAGCCGCGCAGCCGCTCCAGCCGCGGCGTGCCGCCTTGCGGCAGGGTCGATGCGAGACGCGCGATCTGCACCGCGGCCGCGTGGTGCGCGCCGAAGTCGATCGAGGCGGCGGCTTGCGGCGAGGGCGCGTCGAAGATTGCAGCGGCGACCGGGTTCGCCCACAGGATGCGGTGGGTGGCGGCGCTCCAAAGCCAAACCGGCGTCGGGCTCAGGGCCTGCGCCGCGAGCCGCGAATCGTTCAGCCAGCCGAACTGGAACCTGGGCTCACTCATCGCGTGGTCACACGGATTACGCCTAATAAAGCTTTAATACGGCTGCGCCCGTCTCTGGTCCACGACATGCGGTCCGGTGACCACCGGGAAGCGGGACTAACCTTAATTTTTGAGGGCGTGCGGCGTTGAATCGTCACAATCGAGGGATGTAGTGGCTCCGTTAAGCGAGGGGCCAGTGGAAGGAGAGGTTCCAATGGCGAATGACGGCAAGTACGACATGCCCGCCGAGATGCGGGCTTTTGCGGAGAAGGGTCTCGAGCAGGCGAGGACGGCTTTCGACGCCTTCGTGAGCGCCGCCCAGCAGGCTGCGACGGTCACGCAGACGCAGGTGATGACGGCGCATTCCGGGGCCCGCGAGGTAGGGCAACTGGCGCTGCGATTCGCCGAGCGCAACATCTCCTCGTCCTTCGAATTCGCGCAGAAGCTGATGTACGCGAAGGACGCGGCCGAGGTCGCGTCGCTGCACACCGACTACGTCCGAAGCCAGATGGCGGCGCTCAACGATCAGGCCCAGGAGCTCGGCCGCCAGGCAGGCAAAATGGGCGGGTCGACCGCCAGCCACTGAAGCGCCACAGACCGCGACGCCTTTCCCCGGGTCCCTAAGGGACTGCCGGAACGGTTGAATCCGGTCGTATTGTGCGATGCAATATTTTTGTTGCAATGCAAAAATATTGTGCTAGAGTGCTTAACGAGCCTGCCGGGACACCGTCTTGTGGCACCCGGGGGCACTCAGGGCACGAGCCGTTTTTTGAGAGGGTGCGGCTCGCTCCTCTGCCGGATACCGCCCTCGCTTCCCAAGGATGAGTGTCATGGCTGAAACCACCACCACGGCCACCACGCCGAAGTCGAAGAAGCCCGTCGCGTCTGCCGCGGCCGCTTTCGAGGCCCCCAAATTCGAAATGCCCAAGTTCGAAATGCCGAAATTCGAGATGCCGAAGTTCGAGATGCCGTCGATGGAAATGCCGGCAGCGTTCCGCGAGTTCGCCGAGAAGGGCATCGCCCAGGCGAAGGAGAACTACGAGAAGGTCAAGAGCGCCGCTGAGGACGCGACCGAAGCCCTCGAGGAGACGTACTCGACCGCATCCAAGGGTTGCTCCGACTACGGCCTCAAGCTGATCGATACCGCGCGCACCAATTCCAATGCCGCGTTCGACCTGATGGCCGACATCGCCACGGCGAAGTCCTATGCCGAGGTCGTGGAGAAGACGACCGCCTTCTGGCGCGCCCAGTTCGACACATTCACGGCGCAGGCGAAGGATCTGTCGGAGCACGCGCAGAAGATCGCGACCGAGGCGGCCGAGCCGCTCAAGGATAGCTTCGCCAGCTTCTCCAAGGCGGCCTGATCGGGCTCCGTCCCGCTCTCTTTGAACCTGTCTTCGGGCCCGGGTGACAAACCCGGGCCTTCTCTTTTGCGGCGTGCCGCCGGGCAAATCGAAACTTGCCAAACCCGCGGCCTAACCCTAGTTTCCGCCCGTCCGGCCGTCTCGGCGGGCAACCCTGCAGGTGTAGCTCAGTTGGTTAGAGCGCTGGTCTGTGGAACCAGAGGTCGGTGGTTCGAGTCCACCCACCTGTACCATCCGTTACGGGGCCGCCATGGACAGACCGGCTAATCCGTTTCCGCTCCCGGCGAAACTTGATGGCGATCTCGCCGCCGTTGCGGCTCTCTGGCGGGGCCTGCGTCGCGGACAGAACGATATTCCCTTCGCCGACGATCTGAAGCCCGCCGCGCTATCGGCGCAGGCCGGCCGCGTGTTGCTCCTCGACGTATTCGAGAACCCGGAGCGCTTCCGCTTCAGCCTCCTCGGTGGCGATCTGCTCATGCCGCAGGACAGGGCGCTCAGCGGCAAATTCATCGACGAGGCCGAACTGCCGCCGCCTCTCGCCTTCCTGCGCGCGCAGGCGAGCGCGACCGTCGAGGCACGCGCCCCGACCTGTCACAGCGGACGCCTGCTGCTGCCCATGTGGGGCGATGGACGGGTCAGCCTGCTGCTCGGCGCGGTGCAGGCTGCCTAGTTCGGCTTCACGCCTCCAAACACAAACGCCGGCGAGGGTCTCGCCGGCGTTTTAATATTTGGTCTGCTTTACTCAGCGCGTCGTGGTGCGGCCGTTATTGACGTAGCCACGCGGCCGGTACGGCGCCGGCGGCTGCGAGGGTCCGCCACCGAACAGGAATCCGAAGAAGTTGCTGGCGCCGCCAAAACTGCTGCCGCCGCCGCCGCTCGCGTACATGCCGGCCGGCATCTTGACCGGCTTCGACGACGTGTTCGGCGCGTGCTCGACCGGGATGTCGGCCACGCGCCGCTCGCTGCCCTTCATGATCTCGATCATGCGGGCGTCGCGGCCGTACACGTCGTCGCGGAACTGCAGCTTGCCGTCGGCGTCAACGAACGCCGTCTGGTAGGTCAAATGCACCCACACCGGCTTCTTGAAATTGATGTTGATCTCGCTGTTGCCGTACATCTTCTCGATGCGGGCTTCGTTGTAGTGCTCGTTCGGCTCGACCAGCGACAACAGCTTGGTGGCGTAGGTCTCCGGGTTCTGCACGCGCATGCAGCCATGGCTGTAGGCGCGCTTGTCGCGAGCGAACAGGTACTTGTCGGGCGTGTCGTGCTGATAGACGAGGAACTTGTTCGGGAAGTTGAAGCGGATGCGGCCGAGCGCGTTGCCCGCTCCCGGCGGCTGGTAGATGCGCACGGTGCCGTCCGGGTTCTGCTCGAGCTTGAGGCCGATGCGCTCGAGCGCGTCCGGATCCTGCTGCAGCGCCGGCAGATATTCGTTCTCGATGATCGACGGCGGCACGTTCCAGGTCGGGTTGACCGTGATGAACTTCATCTCGGCCGTGGTCAGCGGGGTCGCGGTCTTGCCAGGCTTTCCGGCCACGATCCTGGTGTGCCAGTAGACCTTGTCGTGATCGTACAGCGTCAACGTGAAGTCCGGGATGTTGACGATGACGTGGAGGTCGCCGAGCTCGCGCGGATACCAGCGCCAGCGCTCCATGTTCACGAGCACCGTGTCGATCTTGTTCTGCTGCGAGCGGTGCTTGGTTTCGGCGACCTTCTGGCCGTTGAGCGCGCGCACGGTGTTGGTGCCGAGCATGCCGTCGGAGCCGAGATCGGCGCTCAACTGGAACGCCTTCACGGCCTCCATCACCTTGTCGTCATAGACCGGGCTGTTCTTGTCGCCGGCGATGTCGAGCCGCTTGCGCAGCGCGATAACGCGCTCGTCCTTCATGCCGGGGCGCAGAATCTTGCCCTCGGCCACGCGCACCTGCGGCGCAGCCGCCTTCGCGTCGGCCTTCGGCTCGTCATTGCCGCCCTTGCGCAGCTCGGCGAGCTTCTCGCGCAGCGCCTTGAATTCCGGCAGCGGCGGATTGTAGGCGTCGAGCACCTTGCCCGCGTCGTCGCTGCCCGACAGCTTGGCGAGGACTTGCGCCGGATCCGGCGCCTCTTCCTTGAACGAGATGTCGCTGCTGACGCGCGTGTAGGAGATGCGGCCGGTCTGCGCGTGGCGCGCAAACGTCAGCGCCGACTGCGTCAGCTTGAGCTCCGCCTCGGCGAGTTGATCGGCGCTCATGTCGGACTTGAACACCGGTGCCGGATAATCTTCGGGATCGAGGCCGACCTGATCGGCATGTGCGAGATAATCGATCGCCGACTTCGCGCGCGCCGTAACCGCGCCATCGTGCGACCAGATCGGCGCAAAGCTGTGCGCCTTGTAGAACGCCTCGATGCCGGCACGGTCGGCCTTGCGGCCGGCGATGCGGTCGAACTGCTTGCCGGAAATGATATCGCGCACCTTGTCGGACACAGCCTGGTCGGTCACGCCGCTCGCGACGACGGCGGGCTTGGCCGGCTCAGGCGCGGCAGCCTTCTCGACGGGCGCAGGCGCGGGCTCGGCCTTTTGTTCGACCTTGGTCTCGGCGGCGGTTTGCGGCGGCGGCGCGATGTTCTGCTTGTCGCTTGCGCCGACATCCTTCGCGGTGGGCGGCGGCGGCAATGTCGTGTCGGGGACGGGCACGCCAGCGTCGATCTTCTGCTGATCGGACTGCTGCGCCATGCCGGGATGGCTGGCGAGCACGAGCGCAAGCCCGAGCGCCGTCGAAGCCAGAAGACTGTTGAACCGGACGCTTTTCACCTCGTGTCTCCCACGGCTTGGGCGCCGTTCGGCGCCCCGGTTATCCTGCATGCCCGCAATATACCCGACCTTACTGAAAACGATCCGTTCACGAGGCTCCTGCGGTGCAAGATTCGCTTACTGTGACTATTTTGCACGGTTGTAAGCGATTGATTCCGACCGCAAATTCAGCGCAACAGAACGTCCCAAACTCGCACAGATTCCGGTTCATAAGATCGGCGTCATCGCCGAATTTACGGACCGTCCGGTGACATTTTCGTGAGAAATCCCCGGCTCGCGCACAGCTTGCAGGGCATTGGTCGCAGCAACCTCGACCGAGGTTCAAATTTTTCAAAAAAAACCGGGCCCCACGAAGGGGCCCGGTTGGTCAGTATGCCGTCGTGGGGGACGGCAACATCTTCCAGAGGGGAACATGCTGCTGCACCGGCGACTCTGGGAGGACATCCGTCCGGCGCATCAGCGAGGTGTCCACTATGCGGCGATGCCGGAATCGCAGCAACGGCCAGCGCCGCATGTCAGCCATGCAGCGCATCCAGCTTCGCATATTCAATCTGTTTCGCCGTGGGAAACGGAAAGTCGCGCTTTAGAAATGCCAGCGCTGCGCGTTCGCGACGAGGAAATCGCGAAACACCTGGATGCGCGCGACGGATTTCAATTCTTCCGGATAGACGAAGTAGGCGTCGAGCGCGAGCGGCTCGCCTTCGCCGAACAGCTGCACTAGGCCGCCATTCTCTTCGACCAGATAGTCCGGCAGAATTGCAATTCCGAGACCCTTCTGGCACGCGCGCAGGACACCGAGCACGTTGTTCTGCGTGAGGCAGGGCATGCGCGGGCCCTTGCCGTCGCGCGAGACCTCGAGCAGCCAGCGGCGGTTCTGCAGATGCGCCGGCACCATGCCGCCGCCGAGCACGATGATGCGGTGGTCGTCGAGCTCTTCGTGCGTGCGCGGCGTCCCGAAACGCTTGAGATAATCGGGGGACGCGTAAGCGTGGAAGTGCACAGAGAACAGCTTGCGCTGGATCAGGTCCGGCTGCGTCGGCTGACGCAGGCGGATCGCCACGTCGGCCTCGCGCATGGCGAGGTCGAGCTCTTCGTCGGACGTGATCAGCGTGATGTGGATGTCGGGGTAGAGATCGAGGAACTCGCCGAGCCGCGGCGTCAGCCAGTGCACGCCGATGCCGGGCGTGGTCGAGACCTTGAGCTCGCCGTTCGGGCGTTCGCGCGAGTCGGTGAGCTTGGTCCGCGCCGCCTCGAGCTTCATGAACACTTCATGCGCTGTGCGGTACAGCAGCTCACCCTGCTCGGTGAGGATCAGGCCGCGCGCGTGGCGGTGAAACAGCGAGACGGAGAGCTCGGATTCAAGCGCTGAAACCTGGCGCGATACGGCCGATTGCGACAGGCCGAGCCGCTCGCCGGCATGCGTGAAACTGCCCGCTTCGGCCGCGGCGTGGAAGACCTTCAACTTGTCCCAATCCATGGACGTGCTGCTGCTCGGCATTATTCTGCTGCCGCGCGGTCGTGCTGATGAGCGGCGAGGAAGCGCTCGGCCTCGAGCGCGGCCATGCAGCCCTGGCCGGCGGCGGTCACCGCCTGCCGGTAGATGTCATCGGTAACGTCGCCCGCAGCGAACACGCCCGCCACCGATGTCGCCGTCGAATGGCCGCCGGTGACAATGTAGCCGGAAGGCTTCATCTGCAATTGACTGGCGAACAGCTCGGACGAAGGCTGATGGCCGATGGCGATAAACACGCCGTCGACGCTGCGCTCCGACACCGCGCCGGTCTTGATGTTCTTGAGGCGCACGCCGCCGACCTTGAGCGGGTTCTCGCTGCCGGTGACGTCGTCGAGCACGCTGTCCCATATCACTTCAATCTTGGGGTGCTTGAACAGCCGGTCCTGTAAGATCTTCTCGGCGCGGAAATGGTCGCGACGGTGCACCACCGTCACCTTGGAGGCGAAGTTGGTGAGGAATAGCGCCTCCTCGACCGCGGTGTTGCCGCCGCCGACAACGATGACTTCCTTGTTGCGATAGAAGAAGCCGTCGCAGGTCGCGCAGGCGGACACGCCGTAGCCCTTGAACTTCTGCTCCGACGGCAGATCGAGCCAGCGCGCTTGCGCGCCGGTGGCGATGATCAGCGCGTCGGCGAGATAGATGTCGCCGGAATCGCATTCGAGCCGGAATGGCCGCTGCTTCAGGTCGACCGAGACGACCGTGTCGGTGACGATCTCGGTGCCGACGTGCTGCGCCTGGCTCTGCATCTGCTCCATGAGCCAGGGCCCCTGGATCACGTCGGCGAAGCCCGGATAGTTCTCGACGTCGGTGGTGATGGTGAGTTGGCCGCCGGGCTGGATGCCCTGCAGGAGCAACGGCTCGAGCATCGCGCGGGCGGCATAGATGGCGGCTGTGTAGCCAGCCGGGCCAGAGCCGACGATGACGACCTTGCGGTGAACAGTCTTGGCCATGGATGGCGCCCCGATCGGGTCTTCAGAGACGGGCGCGCATCGCCCGGGTAGGGGCCGGGCTTATGGTGCCGGCTCTGGGAGAGTTATGGGGCGTGGGGAGAGGGTCCGGACGCCGGTCCGCACCATGTATTGCTTCCGCCCGAGCCATGCAAGATACGCAACCCAAAAGCCCACAGCAGGCGAGTGGAAAGGGAGCGATGCACGAGATGCGCGCAATAATCTTTCGCGAAACAATATTTCGCGCTATGGATTCGCGCCGGCCGCGCCAAATTGCCCTGGGGAGCCCGCCTTGCCCGCCCGACTCGATTCGATCGACCACAAGATCCTGAAGGAGCTTCAGGACGACGGCCGCATTACCAATGTGGAACTCGCCCGCCGGGTCGGTATCTCGGCGCCGCCCTGCCTGCGCCGCGTCCGCGCGCTCGAAGAGGCCGGCTACATCAAGGGCTACCGGGCGCTGCTCGATGAGAAGATGCTCGGCTACGAGGTCTCGATCTTCGCCATGGTGCATCTCGCCAGCCAGGCCGAGACCGATCTCGCCGCCTTCGAGGATTTCGTGCGCAAGCAGCCGCTGGTGCGCGAATGCTGGATGCTCTCGGGCGAGATCGATTTCGTGCTCAAATGCGTCGCGCCTGACTTGAAGACCTTCCAGGCCTTCGTCGAGAAGCTCACCTCGGCGCCGAACGTGCGCAACGTGAAGACGTCGCTGGTCCTGCGCCAGTCGAAGGACGCGGCCATGGTGCCGATGGAAGGCTGACGCAGTGACCGCCCGCGTGCATATCGGCGGCGCGGCCGGATTTGCCGGCGACCGCACCGACGCCGCAGGCCCGCTGGTCGAGGCGCTGGCGACCGCCGACGGCGCGCGCTTCCTCATGTTCGAGACTCTGGCGGAGCGCACGCTGGCGCTATCGCAGCTCGAGCGCCGACGCGATCCCTCGCGCGGCTACAATCCGGCGCTCGAGCGCTTCGTGACGCCGATCCTCAAGCGCTGCCTGGCCGAGAAGATCCGCATCATCGGCAA
Source organism: Pseudolabrys sp. (assembly GCA_051959715.1). Taxonomy (GTDB): domain Bacteria; phylum Pseudomonadota; class Alphaproteobacteria; order Rhizobiales; family Xanthobacteraceae; genus Pseudolabrys. Next base: position 1,935 of record JBQCFB010000361.1, on the reverse strand, counting down.
TTTCGGCGCCGCCAATCCGCGCGCGGCCGCGCTGCGCATCCAGGCGATCGCGCGCGAGCAGGGGCTGGCGCCGCCGCGCATCGCCGTCGTCGAAGGCGACGATCTCACCGGCGTCCTGACCGCACAGGAGCTGGCCGCGCGCGAGACCGGCGGCGCGCTGCTGCGCGGCGCGAGCGACATCGTTGCCGCCAACGTCTATCTCGGCGCGCAGCCGATTGCCGAGGCGCTCGACCGCGGCGCCGACATCGTCGTCACCGGCCGCGTCGTCGACTCGGCGCTGGCGCTCGGCCCGCTGGTGCATGCATTCGGCTGGGGCTGGGACGATTGGGATCGCCTCGCTGCCGGCACGCTCGCCGGGCATCTGCTTGAATGCGGCGCGCAGGTCACCGGCGGCTATTTCGCCGATCCGGGCGTGAAGGACGTGCCCGGTCTCGCCGAGGTCGGCTATCCGCTGGCTGCGATCGATCCGGATGGTGCGATCGTCATCGGCAAGCCCAACGGCACTGGCGGCCGCATCGACCGCCAGACCGTCATCGAGCAGATCCTCTACGAGATCCACGATCCGAAGGCCTATCTCGTGCCGGACGTCGTGCTCGATCTCTCCGAGGTCACCATCGAGGAACTGGGCCGCGACCGCGTACGCATTGTCGGCGCCCGCGGCCATCCCGCGCCGGAGACGCTGAAGGCAACCGTCTGCGTCGATGCCGGCGTGCTCGGCGAAGTCGAGATTTCCTATGCCGGACCGAACGCGGCCGGCCGCGCGCGGCTCGCTGCGGAAGTCATTCGCGACAGGCTGACGCGACGCGCGCCTAACTTTCAATTCCGCGTCGATGCCGTCGGGGTCACCAGCATCCTCGCCGACGACGGCGGCGCATTTCGCGGTTCCTGGGGCGGTTCGACGGATGTCCGCCTGCGCTTTGCCGCGCGCGGTGCGCGGCCGGACGACGTGCGCATGCTGCTCGACGAGGTCGAGGCGCTCTACTGCGCGGGGCCAGCCGGTGGGGCCGGGGTGCGCCGGCATGTCACGCCGCGACTCGCAAGCGCCTCGTGTCTGATCGAGCGCCGCTTCGCCAAACCCGTCGTCGCTATGATCGAGGCGCCGGCATGAAACGCGTGAAGCTGCGCGACATCGTCAACGCCCGTGCCGGCGACAAGGGCAACCGGCTCAATCTCGCGGTGGTCTGCCGCGACCCGCGCGATTATGCCGCCGTCGCCACGGCGTTGACCGCCGACCGCGTCGCGCAGGTTTTCGCTGCGCGCAAGCCGGCAAAGGTGGTGCGCTACGACCTGCCGAAGCTCGCTGCGTTCAACTTCGTGCTCGACGACGTCCTCGAGGGCGGCGTCAATTCGAGCCTCGGCCTCGACGGCCACGGCAAGTCGCTGTCGTTCCTGCTGCTGGATGCCGAGATCGATTTGACCGGCGCACAATGAAACCGCCGGGCGCGGGGCCCGGCGGCAAAACAGCCTCACGACGGAGCGCGCTTCAGCGCCACTCCACCTTCTTGATCTCGTAGGCCTTGGCGCCGCCGGGCGTGTTGACCTCGACCGACGCACCCTTGGCCTTGCCGATCAGCGCCTTGGCGAGCGGCGAGGTGATGGAGATCTTGCCCTTCTTGGCGTCGGCCTCGGGCTCGCCGACGATCTGCCACACCTTTTTCTCTTCGGTGTCCTCGTCGATCAGCGTCACGGTCGCGCCGAACTTGATGGTGTCGCCGGACAGCTTGGAAACGTCGATGATGTCGGCGCGCGCGAGCTTGTCTTCGAGCTCGGCAATGCGGCCCTCGTTCAACGACTGCTGCTCCTTGGCGGCGTGATATTCCGCGTTCTCCGACAGGTCGCCATGGGTGCGCGCGTCGGTGATCTGCTGGATGATGCGCGGGCGCTCCACGGCCTGGCAGTGCTTGAGCTCGGCCTCGAGCGCGGCATAGCCGGCGG